>JAOUGG010000127.1 GCA_029857855.1 Acidimicrobiia bacterium
CCCGGGTTCCGAGAATCAGGCCTTGGCCACCGAGCACGTTGTTCGCATCGCCGGGGAGGGCCGCAAGTTCGGGCTCTATCTTCTGCTCTCCACACAACGGCCGGCCAAGGTTCACCAGAACGTGATCTCCCAATGCGACAACCTGATCCTCATGCGCATGAACTCCGCTGTCGATATCGATGAGCTGGCCCACACGTTCTCGTTCGTGCCTCCCTCACTGATCGCCCAAGCCGCCAACTTCACCCTCGGTGAGGGGCTGGCCGCCGGCAGGATCGCACCGGACCCGCTGCTGTTCAAGAGTGGGCGCCGATTGACGCTCGAAGGCGGCGGGGATGTTCCCTCCGACTGGGCGGCAGCCCGGTAAGCCGGCGGTGTACAACGAGATGACCGTGCTCGATCGACTGAGGGCGCCGGCACGTCGCGAGACGAACAAGAACGACGTAATGGCAGGAGTCGTCCTGGGCGGTCAAAGCGTGCCCGATCGGGCGGTACGCCTGCGGCGAACGTCGCCCGCTCAACCGATGTTCCTCTGAGGTCGATCCTGCCCGCAGATGGATCATTCGATCATCGGCCGACCCCCGGCGAGACTCTCCAGCTCGTGTTGCCCGAACTCGGCCAGGGATTCCGTCCGCACGCCACGGCTCCGGAGGAAGCGACTGTGCACGACATAGGCCAGCGCCCCCACGGGGATCGGAAGCCAGTAGGAGACGAGCCGATAGGCCAGGGTGGCCAGGACAGCGTCACCCGGGCTCAGACCGGCGAGGGTCAGGGTGCCGGTCAGCCCCGCTTCGACGAACCCCAGCCCTCCCGGCGTGAACGGAACCCTCGACAGCAGCGATGCGGTGACGAAGGCCAGGATAAGCACCGACCCGATGTCGTCATGTCCCACACCGCGCACGGCCAGAATCAGGGCCAGGTACTCGAACCCCCACCGACCCAGGCTGGCCAGCACGATCCATCGCCAATTGGTTGCCAGATGCGAGCGAACCAGATCCCGGGCCTCGACAAACGTCTGCGCACGGCGCGGGGCCGACGGGTCACCACGGCCGACCCGCCGGGCCAGAGCGTCCACCGACCGGCCGAGCAAGACCAGGGGCCGATCCCGGAGGAAGAACAACCCACTGACAAGCGCGGCGGCGACGAACCCGATCACCGCAGCCACTGCGGCACGCAGCAGGAGCGGCGCGATCGGGGTGCCGAGAAGGATGGCCGGGATCGCGAACACCGGCAATGAGAACAGCACGGCGAAATTGAGGATGGTGGCAACGGTGAGGCCGGTCACGGCAGCTTGTTTCGCCATACCGGCGTCATGGAGCAGTCGGTACTGGACGGCGGTCGCCGTGGCCGCCCCTCCGGGAACGATCCGCGCGATTGCCGACGATGCCAGTTGCGAGGTGGCCATCAAGGTCCAGTCGTTCGAACCAAGGCACAGCCCGTACAACACCCAGAAACAGGCGAGACTGAGCAGCATGGAGATCGTCATGAGCCCCAGCGAGCCGGGGCGTAGACGTTCGAGTTCGGGCCACGAGCTGAAAACCTCGACGACGCTGGGAATCACGATATAGACCGAGACGGCCGTGACAGCGAGGCCGATCGCCCGCTTGACGAATCGGCTCCGCTTCTTCACAGGGCAGGGCCGGCGACGAGTCCGGTGTCGGGGGCCATGCCGGCGACTATAGCTGCCGGCCGGATCACCATGGCGGCGTCGCCGGGAACTCGTATGAGTCTATGGATTCGGCCATAATGCACCCATGACCGCAGGGCTCGACCATACTCGAGGATCGCTGACCCATGCAGTCGATCTGCTTCGTGACAGCGCGACGGCGTTCAGCGAGGATCGTGCTCGGAGGCTCTCCGCCGGTCTCGCCTACTACGCGATATTCGCGCTGGTGCCGGCGCTGATGACATCAGTATTCATCGCTGCCATTTTCGTGGGCAAAGAGGCTGCCGGGGGAACACTCTCCGACGGGATCCAGGGGGTCCTGGGGCGGGATTTCGCCGTCCAGCTCGAAGATGCAATCGCTTCGGCCTGGGATTCCACCAACACATCCGGATTCGCCGTGCTCAGTCTCCTGGTCGTGGCCTATACCGCGTCCGTCCTGTTCGTGGCGTGGCGAGACACGTTGGAGGTGATCTGGGATGTGCCGTACACCTTCGGTGTCCGCACCACCATCATGAAGCGCGTCCACGGGATGTTGATTCCGGTTCTGGTGGGGATCGTTCTCGCTGCGATCATCGTGGTCCAGACCGTGGTGGCTCTGCTGTCCGAACTTTCGCGCTTCGGACTCATCGACGCCACCTTGCGGGTCGCGGGGACCGCCCTGCCGGCGGTGGTGGCGGTGATTACCCTGGCCTGTCTGTATCGTTACTCGACGCGGGCGGCCAAGCCCCCGTGGTCTCACGTGCTGCGCGGTGCGGCAGTGGCCTGGGTAGGACTGGCCGTTCTGTCCTGGGGCTTTGGGATCTACCTCCGAGTCATCGGAACGACGAGCTTCGCCGGCGCTGCCAGCAGCATCGTCGTCGGACTGGTCCTGCTGTACTACGGCGCCCAGATCCTGGTGTTCGGGGCCGAGGTGGTTCGTTGCTCGGCCGATGATGATCCTGCCCTCGCTTGGCGCGGCGGCGAGCGACGGGACGGCGAGCGGTGATCAGTCGGTCCCGGTGTCGACGTCGATACCGAAGGCGACGCCGGGCGGCGGTGTTCGGCCCGAAGACCGCCAGTGGACGCTCGCCCTCCATGCGACGATCGGCGAGGGTCGCCCGGCGCTAGACTCCACAGAGCATCGGGAGGTCGTCGTATGCTGAACGAATTCGAGATCGGCGATTGGCAGATCGCCAACGGAGTGGCGGAGTGGATCGAGATCGCCGCCGTGTCGGTGATCGGGGTCGCCACCATCCTTGCCATCGTCTTCGCCGCCCGAACCGCGCTCCGCGAGTCGCCGGCGGCTGCCTACACAACCTTCAAGCACCGGATCGCCAGGGGGCTACTGCTCGGGTTGGACCTTCTCATCGCCGGTGATGTCATCCGAACGGTGACGCTTGAGCCGACCCTGGCCAACATCGCCGCACTCGGCTTGCTCGTCCTGGTTCGGACGTTTCTGTCCTGGTCACTGGTGGTTGAGATGGAGAGTCGGTGGCCGTGGCAGGCGGTCAACCCGCATACCGCCGAAACCATCGCCCCGTGAACGCACCCAGCCCCACGTGCGAATCCCCACATCCGGGGGCCGGACTCGGCGCAGGAGATCAGGAGGGCTCGCCGGCCTCGGCCCGGAGCTGGGCGGTCGCCGCATCCCAGGCGTAGATCACCGCGGTACCGGCGATCAGGTCATGGAGTTCGCGGCGGTCGTGGCGAAACAGACCCAGTATCAGGCCAAGTCCGAAGAGCAGGAAGCTGATCGGGAACACGATGGTGCGGACAACCGGTGCCCAGCCGGTGAGCTTCTGGCCATCTGCTTCCACGACCATGAGACCCAGCACGGCCTTTCCGATCGTTCTACCGGTGGCGGCCAGCGAGCCGGCGACATAGAGGAAGAGCCACGACACATAGGCGAGCGCAATGAGGGTTGAGTCGCCCTCGATGTCGAGGTCGACGCCGATCACCACTCGCAGCGCGGCCGCCGTGAGCACAAGACCACCACTGAACAGGATTCCGGCGATGAACTGATCGATCAGGAAGGCCAGGAATCGGGACACGGAGCCGGCCGCGTGGCGTTGGAATGCGACAGCCCGTTGGGACAATGACATGGCCTGCAGATCCCCGATGGGGGAAGGACCCGATGGCATGTAGGGAACCTCCCGAACCTGGCCTCTCAGTAACCGGGCCGGAACCGCCTGCACCACCTGATCCACGCCGATCAATTGAGTTCTGGCCACGTCGAGGAGCTGGCCGAATACCCCTGACGTCGACCGGGCGATGATGGCGCCGAGCTCGGTCCGTTCCACCACTGCGTTGACGTCGACCCGGCTCATGAGGAGGTCGACGTCTACCCGGTCGATCACGCCGTCAACATCCACCCGGCCGATCATGGCGTTCACGTCAACCCGGCCAATCACGGCGTTCACGTCAACCTGCTCGATCATGGCATTGACATCGACCCTGGCCAGGAGACGGTCGGCGTCGACCCGGTCGATCATGGCGTCAACGTCAACCCGGCCAATCACGGCGTTCATATCGACCCGGTCGATCATGGCGTCAACACCCACCCGGCCGATCACGGCATTGACGTCGATCCGGTCAATCAGCCGGTCCGGTTCGACGCGATCGAGCAGCGAGTTGACATCGATACGGGCAAGCAGCCGATCGACGTCGATCCGTTCCAGGAGGTCATTGATGTCGACCCGTGCGAGTAGTGCGTCGATGTCGACCCGGCCCATGAGCCGATCGACGTCGATCCGCTCGATGAGTTCATCGAGATCGATCCTTTCGACGAGGTGGTTCACATCGATCCGCTCGACCACCTCATCGACGTCGACGTTGTCGACCACCGGCGAGACCATGGATCCGACAACCCGGCCAAACACCCTCTCGGCGAACGGTCGGTTCCGCTGATCCTCCGTTCGCCCGCCGTCACTCACCACCGAAACAGTATGGCACAGCATGGCATGGCACCGATCCGTTCACTCTGGTCGATACGCCCGATCCGGCGCGCAAGCCGGAGGTCCAGTCCACCACTCCAAAGCCCCACCAGGCCGGGGTGAGGCAACACGCAGGTTCGGCGACAAGTGTTGGCAGCCATCAACGCCTGTACTTCAACCAGGGGAGTGAACAGAGATGCCCAACGGAAAGCCGAACATTCTCGTCCTGTGGGGCGACGACATCGGTATCAGCAACCTCAGCTGCTACTCCGATGGCCTGATGGGCTACCGGACGCCGAACATCGACCGGATCGCCGATGAGGGGGCCCGCTTCACCGACTACTACGGCGAGCAGTCCTGCACTGCCGGACGGGCTGCCTTCATCACCGGCCAGAATCCATATCGGACTGGTCTCACCAAGGTCGGACTACCGGGCGCCGACCTCGGTCTGCGTGACGAGGACCCAACGATCGCAACCGCCCTCAAGGCCCAGGGCTATGCCACCGGACAGTTTGGCAAGAACCATTTCGGCGATCGCGATGAGTTCCTTCCCACCAATCACGGCTTCGACGAGTTCTTCGGCAACCTCTACCATCTGAACGCCGAGGAGGAACCGGAGAACGTCGACTATCCGGATCCCGAACGCTTCCCCAACTTCCGGGAACGGTTCGGCCCACGCGGCGTGATCCACAGTTATGCCGACGGCCGCATCGAGGACACGGGGCCGTTGACCAAGAAGCGGATGGAAACGATCGACGACGAGATAATCGAGCCCGCTCAGCGTTTCATTCGCGACGCCGCCGACAACGACACACCATTCTTCGTGTGGTTCAACACCACGGGCATGCACTTCCGCACCCACATCGCCGACGAGATCCGCGGCCAGGCCGGACGGTGGCAGTCCGAGTATCACGACGCGATGGTCGAGCACGACAAGCGCATCGGGAAGATGCTCGACCTGCTCGATGAGCTCGGCCTCGCCGAGGACACGATCGTGGTCTACAGCACCGACAACGGCGTGCACATGAACACGTGGCCCGATGGTGGCATGACCCCGTTCCGAAGCGAGAAGAACTCGTGCTGGGAGGGGGCCTTCCGCGTCCCGTGCATGGTTCGCTGGCCGGAGCAGATCGAGGCCGGCATCGTCTTGAACGACATCGTCAGTCACGCCGATTGGTTCCCCACCTTCCTCGCCGCCGCCGGTGAGGACGACATCGCAGGGAAGCTCAAGGCAGGCCACGATCTGAACGGCACCGAGTACAAGGTCCATCTGGATGGCGGCAATCAGCTTCCCTATCTGACCGGTGACGCCACCGAGAGCGGTCGAGACTCGTTCTTCTACGTATCCGACGATGGCGATCTCATGGCGTTGCGCTTCGACAACTGGAAGATCGTGTTCCTCGAGCAGCGGGCCGCCGGGACACTGCGGATCTGGGCCGAGCCGTTCACCGAGCTGCGGGTGCCGAAGATCTTCAACCTTCGGACCGACCCCTACGAGCGTGCCGACATCACGTCGAACACGTACTACGACTGGCTGATCGATCGCGCCTACCTGTTGGTGCCGGCTCAGGCCTACGTGATGGAGATGGCGCAGTCACTGGTCGAGTTCCCGCCCCGCCAGGAGTCGGCGAGTTTTACCGTGTCGACGATGCTCGGCAAGCTCCAGGCCGGTATCGGCAGTTCGTGATCTCGAGTCGAGTGGTGGCGGAACGGCCCATCATGGTGGAGGTCCCCGCCGGGACCTTCGCCATGGGGTCGGACCGCCACTACCCCGAGGAGGCGCCGGTGCACCGGGTTGGCGTCGACAGCTTCCTCATGTCGAGGACGACCGTCACCAACGAGCAGTTCTCGGCGTTCGTCGATGCCACCGGCTATGTGACCGTCGCCGAGCGACCGCTGGATCCCGCAGACTTCCCTGGCGCACCAGTCGAGAATCTCGTTGCCGGTTCCCTCGTCTTCACCATGACGAACGGGCCCGTCGATCTTCGCCACCTCAGCCAGTGGTGGACCTGGACACCGGGGGCGAACTGGCGTCATCCTGAGGGGCCGTCGAGCAGCGTGGATGACCGGCTCGATCATCCCGTGGTGCACATCGCATTCGAGGATGCCGAGGCCTACGCAACATGGGACGGGACCGATCTGCCGACCGAGGCCGAATGGGAGTACGCAGCCCGTGGCGGTCTCGAGTCGAAGGCGTTCGTCTGGGGCGACGAGGCAGTGCCCGACAACAGATATCTGGCCAACTTCTGGCAGGGCGACTTCCCA
>JAOUGG010000910.1 GCA_029857855.1 Acidimicrobiia bacterium
CGACACCATCGACCAGCACCGTGCCGTCGGACCGGAGTTCGATGTCGACCCGGCCGGCCAGCTCGGCGACGGCCTCCTCATCCGACGGATCGACCCCGTTGCTGAGGGCGGCCAGGGTGACCGCCCGGTACATGGCACCGGTGTCGAGGTAGAAGAGGTCGAGCGCCTCGGCCAGCCGCTTCGCCACGGTCGACTTGCCGGACCCGGCCGGACCGTCGATGGCCACCACCACGATCGAACCGTCGTCAGCCACGGGCATCACCCGGATGATCCGCGGGCTCGTCGCCGCGGCGACGGATGGTCGGATGGTAGTCCCGTACCATCAACCCGCCGACGAGACGTTCGGCCAGCTCGGCGTCGACGACCACTGACAGCAGGCCCTGGCGCCCCTCGCCCGAGTGGCTGATCTCGAGGTCGAGAATGTTGACGTCGAGTTCGGCGGCCAACGTGGTTATGGCGGCGAGTTCCCCGGGCCGATCGGGGATCGGAACGACGACCTCGGCCACCCGTTCCACCTCGCCGTAGCCGACCGGCAGGTTGAGGCGGGCCATCCGGGCGCTGTTCAGGAGCTGGAACAACCCGACCCGGTCCCGGGATTCGACCAGACGGCGGGTCTCCTCCAGACGTTCGATCAGTTCGGTCAGAGATGTGGTGATGGCAGTCGAGTTGGCCACGCAGATGTCGGGCCAAATCGAGGGACGCCCGGCCGAGATCCTGGTCATGTCACGGAACCCGCCGGCGGCGAGACGCAGCAGCGCCCGGTGCTGGAGCGAGCCACTCGATGCGAGATTCATGAGCGCGGCGGCGGTGAGATGGGGCACGTGGCTGACGTGGGCCACCAGTTCGTCGTGAACGGTGGCGGCCAGCGAGATGGTCTCGGCCCCCAGGCTCCGGACCACTGCTCGAACGATGGCGAAAGCCTCCTCGTCGGTGGTCTCCGACGGCGTGAGCACCCACATGGCGCCGGTGAACAGATCCGACCGGGCACCGGCGATGCCATCCTGTTCGGAGCCGGCCATCGGGTGCCCGCCGACGAAGCGGGGGTCGATCACGGCATCGCAGATGTCGGCTTTGGTGGATCCGACGTCGGTGACGAGGCCCGAGGTCTTGTCGAGCGCCTGGTTGGCCAGCTCCTGGATGGCGCCGACCGGCGCCGCGATGAAGGTGATGTCGGCGGTGGCGTCGAGCCCGACCTCGTCGGCGGCGCCCCGGTTGACGGCCTCGGACTGGGAGCCGCCGTCGACATCGGAGATCGACACGTGCCAGCCCCGCTCCCGAAGCGCCAGGCCGACGGAACCACCGATGAGGCCGGCGCCGATGACGTTGGCCCGACCCGGCACGACGGTGCGTCCCGTGACCCGGCCGGTTCCGTCGTCCGATGTGGCGATGCCCGGGCCGTCGATCATGGTGTCGTGTCCTTCGATTGCCCGCCCGGTGAATCCTCATCGACGAGGTCGGGTCGCAGGACCACCGCTCCCCGCAGAAAGACATGCCGCATCGCGGAGCGAGGTCGATCGGTCTCGACGTGGGCCATGAGCCGGATACATCGGGCGAGACCGCCGTCGGTCGGCATCTCGCCGACGCAGAGCAGCGGCACATCGGTGTACCCGAGGGCCCGAATCCCGGCTGCGGGCGCAACCGATGAGATGTCGGATGTGGTGGTGAAGAAGATGCTGATCAAGTCGTCGGCACCAAGATCATTGCGCTCGAGCAGGCCTTCGAGCAGTTCGCCGGCCCGCTTCTTGACCTCGTCGACGTCGTCGTTGTCGACGGTGGTCGCTCCCCGGAGTGCACGAACCGCCATCCGATCAGCCGATCACCGGTGCAGCGTGAACAGGAGACGTCTTCATGTCGACCACCAGGGAAATCTAGCGCGAAGACGATGCCGCCCGTTGCAATGACAACAGTTCGTCGGAGTCGAGCAGTCGGTGATCGCCCGGCTTGAGACGGCGATCGACGAGCGGACCGATCCGGGAGCGGACCAGCCGCACGACCGGATGGCCAACGGCCTCACACATTCGCCGAACCTGGCGGTTGCGGCCCTCGTGGATGACCAGGCGGATCACCCCGGGGGCCACCACCGAGACCTTGGCGGGAGCGGTGATCCCGTCGTCGAGCTCGACGCCCTCCCGCAGACGGCGCAACGCCGCTCGGCTCGGCCGACCCTTCACGTGGGCG
>JAOUGG010000128.1 GCA_029857855.1 Acidimicrobiia bacterium
GTCTGTGCCCGGACGGTTTCAAGATCCTGGTCGAACTCCTGGCCACCCACCCCGAGATCCGGGTGGTCGAGGTTCCGTTCCGTTTCGCCGGACGGCTTCAGGGCATGTCGAAGGCGACGGCCAACGAGGGCGCCCGATACCTCGGGCACCTGTTCGATGTTCGGATCCGCACTACCCGCTGGTGGTCGGGCGCGTCGCTCACCCCCCGGATGGCGGAGCGTTCCGGCCGAGCCATCGCCAGCAGCTGACCGGGAGGGCGATCAGCAGCCCGTTGCGCACGGCTAGCATTGCCGCCGCCGCCGGGTCGGCGAGATCCGGAGGGCCGAAGATCGTGAGTGCGACTCCGGTCAGGACCGTGGCACCGGCGGTGAGCAGGACCGGAGCGGGCAGCCGTGAGGCGGGTTGCCGGTGGCCGTCGGCCATCAGGAGCGCCGCCCACGGTGTCAGCCAGAGGAGAAACTGGGGCGACAGCAGGGGAGAGGTGACGACGAGGGCGGCCACACAACCCAGCATCACGGCTGCGATGACCGAAAGGTCCGGCCCGCTCGCGACCCGCCGGGCCCGCCAGGCCAGGGCGGCCATGGCCGCGACCGCCACCGCCCGCCCGACCGTCACCAACCAGGGGATCAGCGTGCCGATACGAAAGGCGTTCAGTTCGAGGCGAACGCCTTCTTCCGGGCCCAGTGTCCGCAGACCCGCGGCGTCGGCCAACGTCGTCAGGACACCACCCACTGATTCGAGCTGCCACCCGGTGGCCCCCCGCAGGTCGACCACCTGGCGAATCGGATCGAGACCGGCGCCGGCCCACAACAACCACCACATGGTGGTCAGCGCACCGGCGACGATTCCGGCGGCTGCCGCCCGCTCCCTGCGGCCCGACCACAGGGCCGGGATCAGCAGGGCGGGCCACAGTTTGATCATGGCCCCGGCGGCCACCAGCGCACCCGCTGCGGTGAGACGAGACGGTTCGTTCACCGGTTCGGGACAGGGCGACGGCCGGGTGACGAGCAGTACCGCGGCGATGGCGGGGAGGGCGGCGACGATGTCGAGTCGCAGCAGACCCATCGGCACGAGCGGAAGCCCGAGGAGCAGGTAGGTGAGCCCCGCTCGGCGGTCACGTCGATGCAGTAACCAGGCCACCGCCAGATCGGCGGACAGGGCGATGAGCACCAGGACCCGGTGAGCGGTGACCAGGCCGACCGCTCCGGAGGGCGAGAGGCGATCGAGCAGCTCGAAGACGATCACGCTTCCCGGCGGGTACTCGACGGCGGCGTCACGCCACGCCCGCCCACCATCTCGGGCGATGGCGAGGAAACGTTCGATGTCCCAGCCCGCCAGCTCGGTCGCCTCGTCGACCCATGGTCCGACCACGAGGGCGACGGCGGCCGCGACACGGACCGCAACCGCCGCGCCGGTCAGAGCGAAGGTGTTCGGCCCCGGGTTCGGCTGCTCGGGATTGGAGCCGTCACCTCGGTCGTGGTCGGTGTCGAGATCGGTGTTGATGCCATTTGTTCTATCGCGGCCCGTTCGGAGTTGGCCACTGTGCCCGATCTGACGCCTGTCAGGGGTCGATGGTTGTCAGTGAACGCCTATCCTGGAAACCATGACTTCCGAATCAGGTGCCCCTGAGTGCTCCACGGCCGACGAGACGACACCGTTGACGGTGACGGCGGCCGCACTGGAAGTCGTGCTCGACGTTCGGGCCGGTGAGGACGATCCGGCCAACACGGCGCTGCGGGTGGCCATCACCGGGTCGACCATGACCGACTTCACCTACGCCCTCGACCTCGCGTCGGTCTCCGAACAGGCCGACGACGACCTGGTCTACACCCAGGGCGACAAGGGCGAGCTGACCGTGATCGTGCCCCAGGCGTCGGTGGCGAACATGACCGGCGCCGTCCTCGACGTCGCCGCCGTCGGCTCCGGCGGGCTCGTGATCCGCAATCCCAACCCGCCCGACCCACTGGCCGGTTTCGACCTCGAACTCACCGGCGAACTGCCCCAGAAGGTGCAGGCCGTGCTCGATCAGGCCGTCAACCCGGCACTGGCCTCACACGGCGGCTACGCCGCACTGGTCAGGATCGACGGCTCCGTTGTCCACGTGACGATGGGCGGCGGGTGCCAGGGCTGCGCGGCGAGCGCCATGACCCTGCGCGACGGGATCAAGAAGATGCTGCTGGCCGCGCTGCCGGAGATCACCGACGTCGTCGACGCCACCGACCACGCAGCCGGTGAGAACCCCTTCTACACCGAGGCCCCCGTCTGACCCAGGGCCGGCGCTGGCCCCCCAACCCGAACTTTGTGCCTCGAGCGGCCCCCTCCGGGCGAACTTTGAGCACCAAACGACCCTCCGACGGGTCGTGGAGGGCCCAAAGTTCGGTCGGGGGCGGCGCTGGCCCCCTGCAGAACCCTGGTTTAGTATGGTTCCCAAACCATTCCTCCAGGGGGCTTCATGCGAGGCATCATCGGCTACGGAACCTATGTTCCGTACTATCGGCTCCAGCGGTCGGCGATCACGGCCGCCCTCGGCAGCGGCGGAGGACGCGGCACCAGAGCCGTGGCGTCCTACGACGAGGACGCCACCTCCATGGCCGTCGAGGCGGGCCGGAATCTCCTGCGCTCGGTCGATGGTCTCGTTCCCGATTCGGTCTACTTCTCCACCGCCACACCGCCCTATCTCGACAAGACCAACGCCACCGTCGTCCATGCCGCACTGAACCTCCCATCGCGGGTGTTCGCCGGTGATGTCGGCGGGGCGCCCCGCTCGGTCAACGCCGCACTGCGGTCCGCGCTCGACGGATCCCGGCTGACGATGGTGGCGGCGGCCGACGTGCGCAGCGGCCGCCCTGGATCGGCCGACGAGGCCCAGTGCGGCGACGCCGCCGTGGCCTGGCTGATCGGTGGCGAGGACGACGGGTCGGTGATCGCCGAATGGCTGGGCGGAGCGTCGGCCACCGGCGAGTTTCTCGACCGCTGGCGACTGCCGGCCTGGGACTACTCCCGGGTCTGGGAGGAGCGGTTCGGCGAGCACGCCTACCTGCCACTCGTCACCGAGGCGGCCGACGCCGCCTTCAAGGAGACCGGCCTCGAACCGGCCGACGTCGACGTGGCCGTCATCACCGGACTGCACAGTCGGGCAGTGCGCGGCGCGGCCCGGGTCGCCGGTCTGGGTGAGGTCCCGGTCGCCAACGACCTGAGCGCCTCCGTCGGCAACACCGGAACCCCGCATGCCGGGCTCATCCTCAGCTCGGTCCTCGATGAATCCGACCCGGGCCGCACGATCATGGTGATGCACCTGGCCGACGGTGTCGACGTGGGCTTCTACCGCACCACCGACGCCATCGCCTCCTACACCGCCATCCCGTCGGTGGTCGACCAGATCGCGGCAGGCAACGACGACCTCGACTATCAGGCCTTCCTCACCTGGCGTGGGTTCCTCGAGCGGGAACCACCCCGCCGTCCCGACCCGGTGCCGCCCGCCGCGCCACCGTCGCTGCGGTCACAGGCCTGGAAGTACGCCTTTGTCGGCTCGCGGGACCGGTCCACCGGAACCGTCCACCTCCCGCCCCAACGGGTGTCGGTCAAAGGCGGCGCAGTCGACGACATGGAGCCGGTGCCAATGGCCGACGTCGGCGCCACGGTGGCCACGTTCACCATCGACCGCCTCGCCTACTCGCTGTCGCCACCCGTCATCGCCGTCGTCATCGACTTCGACGGCGGCGGACGGTTCCAGTGCCAGATGACCGACGCCGATCCCGACACCGTCGCCATCGGCGATCGGGTGACCATGACCTTCCGGAGACTGATGACAGCCGACGGCGTCCACAACTACTTCTGGAAAGCCCGCCCGGCAGGCTGACCTCAAGCCAAACACCGAACCCACCAACCGCAGCCGACCACAGCAGATCGACTACTCGACGGATCGAAAACAAGGAGCACTCCCATGGCATCGAAGGGAATCAAGGATCAGGTGGCCATCGTCGGCATGGGGTGCACCCCCTTCGGCGAGCACTGGGATCGGTCGGTCGACGACATGTTGATCGACGCCTCGACCGAGGCCTACGCCTCGGCCGGGATCGAACAGGACGACGTCGACGCCTTCTGGTTCGGCACCCTTGCCTCCGGTGTGTCCGGGCTCACGCTCAGCCGGGCGCTGAAGATCAACTACAAGCCGGTGACCCGGGTGGAGAACATGTGCGCCACCGGCTCCGAGGCGTTTCGCAACGCCTGCTATGCGGTGGCCTCCGGAGCCTATGACCTCGTGGCCGCGGTCGGCGTCGAGAAGCTGAAGGACAACGGCATGTCCGGGCTCGTCTCCCAACCCCTCCCCGGTGACGGCACCCGGCCCGAACTCACCGCTCCCGCCATGTTCTCCCTCCTCGCCCCGGCGTACGCCAACAAGTACGGTGTCGACACCGATGAGATGAAAGACGTCCTCACCCGGATCGCCTGGAAAAACCACTACAACGGCGCCCGTAACCCCCGGGCCCAGTTCCGTAAGGAGGTCGGCAAGGACACCATCTGTAACGCCCCGCTGATCGCCGGCCAGCTCGGCATCTTCGACTGCTCCGGTGTCTCCGACGGATCGGCCGCCGCCATCTTGTGCCGGGCTGAAGACGCCCACAAGTACACGGACAAGCCGCTTTACGTGAAAGGCCTCGGGTTCGCCTCGGGCCCCGCCGCCGGTCCGATCGACCCCGACTACGACTACACCACATTCAACGAGGTGGTGGCCTCGGCGGCCGACGCCTACGCCCAGGCCGGGATCACCGATCCCCGGGCCCAGGTGGCCATGGCAGAGGTTCACGACTGCTTCACTCCGACCGAGCTTGTGCTCATGGAGGATCTTGGCTTCGCCGAACGGGGCATGGCCTGGAAGGAGGTCATGGCGGGAACGTATGATCTCGACGGCGAACTGCCCGTCAACCCCGACGGCGGACTGAAGAGCTTCGGCCATCCGATCGGCGCCTCGGGCCTCCGGATGTTGTTCGAGTGCTGGTTGCAGCTGCGGCAAGAGGCCCCCGAGGATCGCCAGATCTCCTCGGTGACCGAGGGCGGCAAGACCCTCGGCATGACCCACAATCTTGGCGGCGCCCCCGGCGAGTGTGTCAGCTTCGTCGGCATCGTGGGCTCCGAATTGGGCTGACGGACGTCCGAATTCGATCCCGTCAGCTGCGACAGCGGCTCGGGGGTGGCTCGTGGCCCTCGTCGGCGACCGCGGCGATGGCCGCTTCGAGTTCGGCTGCGGCGACCGCCCAACCGCGGTCATCCCGCCGTGACGACGCGAACACCATGCCGACGGCGCGTCCGTCGGCGTCGACAACGGGCGCTCCGGAGTCGCCCGGATCAATCGACGCCGACAGTTCGACGGCCTGGCGGCGCCCCTCGCCGTCGAGCGTGGCGCTCACCGACCGCAACACTGTCGCCTGTTTGATCTCGACGCCGTCCGCATCGGCGTAGGTGGGGATCGTCACCTCGGCACCGTCGTCCGCCGCGGTCAGGGCGAAGATCCGCAGCGGTGCGGCGTCGACCGACAACAGCGCGACGTCGCTGTCGAGATCGAGATAGACGACCTCGGCGGCGATCTCCCCGCCGTCGACCGCTCGGACCAGCGCGCTGCGGGCCGTCTCGAACGTGTGAGCTGCGGTCGCCACCAGATCCGGGCCGACCGCCATGGCCGTCGCACGCTGATGGGAGACCCCGGCGCAGGCCTCGATCTCCACCCGAAACACGTCACCCGCCGCCACGGTCCCCGAGTCCGAACAGGCGGTCATCAAGAGGCAGACTCCGACCACAACGGCCGCCATCGCCGTTTTCGGGAGGCGGGCATGCGACCCGCGGGTCGTCGGTGGTCGACTTTCACCCGTCATGGTTGCCGATGGTACCGTCACGTCCTACGGATCCGAGATCGCCGGGAGGCGCCCCATGGCTGACACCATTCTGCACATCGACCGCCCCTTCGACGAGAGCGTGGTTCGCTCGGTGGTGGGCTCCGATGTCGTCCTCCTCGGGCCCGACGATCCGCTCGAGGCGGCCGATGGAGCGATCGTCGGCGCCGCCACCTGGGACGCCCGGCGGTTCGACACCGCCCCGGCGCTACGGGTTCTCGCCCGAACCGGTATCGGCGTCGACGCCGTCGATCTGGCCGAAGCGACACGGCGGGGGATCCTGGTCACCAACACACCCGACGGACCGACCGTGTCGACGGCCGAGCACGCCATCGCCCTGCTCTTCGCCGTGGCCAAGACCCTGCCCCATCATCAACAGATGCTGCGTGACGCCACCGGCACGCGCCTGCGCACGTACACCGCCACCAGCCGCGCCGTCGAACTGGACGGCCTCACCCTCGGACTCGTGGCCTACGGCCGCATCGGCCGCCGGGTCGCGACCATGGCCGCGGCCGTCGGGATGCGGGTTGTGGCGCATGATCCGTTTCTCACCCCGGACGCCGTGGCCGATGACCCGACCGGCGTCGAACTGGTCGGCTTCGACGAACTCCTGGCCGAATCGGACGTGATCTCCCTGCACTGCCCACTGACCGAGGAGTCGCGGCGGCTGTTCCGGGCCGAGACCTTCGCCCGCTGCAAGCCCGGCGTGATCTTCGTGAACGCGGCTCGGGGCGGGCTCGTCGATCACGACGACCTTCTCGCCGCGCTCGATTCCGGTCAGGTCATGGCGGCCGGCCTGGATGTCACCGATCCCGAGCCGCTATCCCCGGAGCATCCGCTGCTGCATCGCCTGGACGTGATCGTGACCCCGCACGTCGCCTCGTCGACGGTGATCGGACGCCGCCGCATGCTGGTCATGGCGCTCGAACAGGCGATGCTTGCGCTCGAC
>JAOUGG010000911.1 GCA_029857855.1 Acidimicrobiia bacterium
ACCCGGTTCTCACTGCTGGCCACCGACCTGACAAGGGCCATTGCGGATGCACCTCAGAACCGGCGGATGTTGAGTCCGTGGCGCCGCAGCCTCTTCGACGCGCTTGGCACCGGCGAGCTGTACTCGCAAGGCATCCCGATCACACCGGTCGAGCGCTGCAACGATCGTGGCCAGGTCTACGGCGGGACGGTGGTCGGTGTCGTCGACGCCACCACCTACTCGGCCGGCGATCTGTTCGCCGCCGGCTTCGCCGACAACAACATCGGCACGTTGGTGAGCGTCGGTCGGGCCACCGGCGCCGGCGGCGCGAACGTATGGCGCTCCGATGTGCTGCGGTCGATCCTGGCCGGCACCGACCACCGCCTGGGCACCCTGCCCGGAGGGGTCGGGTTCACGATGTCGGTTCGCCGGGCGACCCGGGTCGGGTCGTCGGAGGGTGCGCCGATCGAGGATCTGGGGATCGCCGGGCACCGCCCGTATGCGATGACCGAGCGGGATCTGCTGGAGGGCAACATCGACCTGTTGACGATGTGCGCCCGGCTGATCGAGGCCGAACCGGCCACGGCGATGGAGGTGTCGGCCAACGGGTTGCGCATCAGCGTCGAGTCGGACCGCCTCGACCGCATCGACGTCTACGTCGAGGGCCGCCCGTTCACCAGCGCCAACACCGACGGCAACGCGTCGTTCCAACTCCTGCGCCTGCCCGAGTCGGTCCGCATCGACGGCTACCGGGGCGACCTCCTCGAACAGTCCCGTCGCCTCATCGACCGCGCCGGCCACCTCGCCGCCCCGTAGCCCCCAGCCGGGCGCCCGCGTCGGCGCCCTCGTCGCCCCCAGCCGGGCGCCTGCGACGCCCTGTAACTCACCACGCGTCGGCCACGTTCGCCCTACCAACCCGTTCTGGGGTTCCCACACCCCGGAAGCGGGGTCCCCGAAGCCCAGAACGGTACGGAACGGGGATTCAGCCCCGGCCGGGGCGACGAGGCCAGAACGGCACGGCCGGGTTGACGAGGTCAGTCGCCCATGACGACCTCGAAGCCGTCGACCCGAGGTTCGGTGTCGATCAAGTCGGCCGGGAAGCCCGGGGCCCGGAAACTGACGCCGAGGTCGTCCTCCCAGCGCTGCACCACCCGGGGGCTGAGCGCCCGGGAACCGTAGCGGTCCTTCGCGTCGGCGAACGCCGCCCGGACCACCGGACCCAGTTCCAGCTCCACGCCGTTGGCCCGGGCGACGTCGAGGAACAGGTCAGTGTCCTTCTCGACCAGGTCCATCGTGAAGTTGATGTCGTAGCTGCCGTTGAGGATCAGCTGACCCTCGGTCTCGTGGGAGAACGAATTGCCCGACGAGATGGCGATGGCGTGGTAGGTGGTGGCCATGTCGAGCCCGGCCTTGGCGGCGACCGCGAACGCCTCGCCGGTGGCGGCCAGGTGGATGGCGGCCAGATAGTTGGTGACGACCTTGAGTACCGATGCCGACCCCCACTCCCCGGTGTGGAGAATCCTGCGGCCGAGAATCTTGAGCAGCGGCAGACCTCGATCGAACGCTTCCCTCGACCCGCCGGCCAGAATCGAGATGTTGCCGGTCGCCGCCCGATGGCAGCCGCCCGACACCGGGCACTCCAGCAGCGTCACCCCATGCTCGGCCGCCGCCGCGCCGAGGCGCTGCACCTCTTCCGCGTCGGTGGTCGACATCTCCATCCACAGCGAACCCTCACGCATGTTCGGGAGCATGGCCTCGACCACGGCGGCGCAGATGGCCGGCGACGGCAGGCAGGTGATCACCACGTCACATTGCGGAGCCAGCTCCTCCGGCGACGAAGCCGCCCCAGCGCCCCGATCGGCGAACGTTGCCACCACCTCGGGATCGAGGTCGCACACGATGAGTTTGGTGCCCTCCTCGAGTAGCGAACCGGCCAGCTTGGAACCGACGTTACCCAGTCCGATAAAGCCAACGATCATCGATGAGACTCCTGTTTGGTTGGGGGCCCGATCCTGCGATCAGAACCGCTGAAGGTAGTCGCTCGCCGCAGGTTCGCCCAGTCGTGCGAGGTCGGTGGCGACCCGCTCGTCTCGAACCGCCCGGCGGGGATGGTGAAATCCCTCACCGGCGACAGGTTCGCCGGGATGGCCGACAATGTACCGGGTCAGCCGTTTGGCGTGCGGAGTGAGCGTGGTCCA
>JAOUGG010000912.1 GCA_029857855.1 Acidimicrobiia bacterium
CTACCGCCCGACGCACCGGTGGAACCCGACGTTGCCGATTCGGTCCAGCCGGTCCGGATCAGAATTCCGGCCATCGGCGTTGATGCCGACATGGTACCGCTGGGTATTCAGGCCGATGGAACCATCGACGTTCCGGAGGACTTCGACGAAGCGGGCTGGTGGGCCGACGGCCCCGAGCCGGGAGAGTCGGGCCCTGCAGTTGTGCTCGGCCACGTCGATTCACGCAGTGGACCGGCGGTGTTCTTCGACCTCCGAAAGTTGTCGCCGTCCGACAACATCGTCTTCGAGCTGGCGGATGGATCCGACGTGACCTATGTGGTCGAGCGACTGGAGCAGCATCCGAAATCGGCCTTTCCCACTGATGCCGTCTACGGCACGACATCCGATGCCCAGCTGCGACTCGTCACCTGTGGTGGCGACTTCGATCGGTCGATCCGGTCCTACGACGACAACATCATCGTGTTCGCCCGGTTGGCCTGACCATCGAACCCCGGTTCGGAGCGACGCTCCGCCGGCTCAGATCGAATCGACGGCCCGGGCAGCCATCGCCACCACCGCCTGATGTGATGCCGGATCGTCCGGGAGATGTCCGTTACGGATCGGTCGCCACAACATGCCGAGCACGGCGGACGACAGCGCCCGCGCTCTGCGGCTGGGTCTGGCCCGCCCGCTCAGGAGGCGATGGACGCGGTTGCTGTTCTCCCGTAGTCGCGCCCCGAGGTGCTCGTGGTTCAGCACCGACTTGTCACCGTCGATCCACTGCGCCACCCGCTGGTGCCGATGAAGCGCGTCGAGATAGTCGGCCAGTGCTGCCTCGGGCCTGCGCTCCGCCGGCGGAGCCGACTGGTGGCGGTCGAGGACGGCGTCGAGCTCGTCGAGCAACGGCTCCGACAGTTCGACGAGAAGATCCTCCTTCGACCCGAAGTGATAGACGAACGCAGCCTTGCTCAAGCCGGCCCCGGCGGCGAGATCCGCCACCGACGTACCCTCGTAGCCGCGCTCCACGAAAAGCTCGAGCGCGACAGCTAGAAAGTCTTCTCGTCGATTAGCCCTGGCCACCTCGTTTGCGCTCCTTTCGTCGACCGAGGCTACACGACCGATCGTGCTGCAACCAAAAGCGGACACCTCGTCGATTTCCCGTGAGCACGTAACGCAACACGATTGGTGTGGAGTTAGGCGCCGCGCTGTGTCAGAATTCGCGACACAACAACTGGATAGGTTGGGCGGCACCGCCCGTGACCGGGAGAGATGGTTTCATGTTGAGGCGCTTGTTGGGCGCCGGCGTGGTGGTGGCGCTGCTCATGGTGTCCACACTTTCGTCGGCCTCCGCGGAGGACGGTTCCGGAGACTCGGATGAGGTGACCCTGGTGGTCGGGCTCACCCAACCCTGGGAGACGTTGAATCCGGTCATCGGCTTCGCCGTTCCCGAGTACGAGGTGTGGAACATCCAGTACACCGGGCTCACGTCCCGGGCGGCCGACGATTTCAGCCCAACGCCCGGCTTGGCGGCCTCCTGGGAGGAGAACGATCCCGGGATCAGCTACACCTACACCCTCCGCGACGACCTGATGTGGTCCGACGGAACTCCGATCACCGCCGAGGACATCGCCTGGAACATCAACACGTCCCGCGATCAGGAGTGGGCCAACTACATCGCCACCGTGACCAACCTGACGGCCGAGGTGGTCGACGAGAAGACCGTCACCGTCACCTCCTCGGTACCCGACCCGAAGCTTCCCACCGTCGAGATCTACTTCCTGCCCAGACACATCTGGGAGGCCCAGGCCACACCGGACACCATCGAGACCTATGACGGGCTCGACGGGGTGGGCAGCGGGCCCTTCGTGATCAGCGACTACGAGCCCGAAGCTTCGCTGACCATGGTGGCCACCGACAACTACTACGACGGTCGCCCCGCGGTCGACAAGGTGATCTTCCGCTACTTCTCCAACCCCGACGCCATGGTGGCCGCCCTCCAGCGGGGTGAGATCGACGCCGCCCACGGTGTTCCGGCAGGCTCGATGGAGGACCTCGATGCCGATCCCGACGTCGTCACCGTCAGCGGTATCCAGGGCGGGTTCGACGAGATCGCGCTGAACATGGGGGCGGCCGAGGGTCAGCCCCATCCGGCGATTCTCGACATCGAGTTCCGCCGGGCCCTCAACCATGCGATCGA
>JAOUGG010000129.1 GCA_029857855.1 Acidimicrobiia bacterium
GACCACCGGGAGACGGCCAACGAACTCGGGGATCAGACCGAACTTGAGCAGATCCTCCGGCTTGACCTCGGCGTAGAAGTCCTCGACCTTCGGCGAGCCGCCCTGCGAAGTCTCCGTGGAGAACCCGATCGAGCGGGTGCCGAGCCGGCTCTCGATGATCTTGTCGATCCCGGCGAACGCGCCGCCACAGATGAACAGGATGTTGGCCGTGTCGATCTGGATGAAATCCTGATGCGGGTGCTTGCGGCCGCCCTGGGGTGGAACGGAGGCGACCGTGCCTTCGAGAATCTTGAGGAGCGCCTGCTGGACACCCTCACCCGACACGTCGCGGGTGATCGACGGATTCTCGCTTTTGCGGGCGATCTTGTCGATCTCATCGATGTAGATGATGCCGGTCTCGGCCCGCTTCACATCGAAGTCGGCGGCCTGGATCAGCTTGAGGAGGATGTTCTCGACGTCCTCGCCGACGTAGCCGGCCTCCGTGAGGGCGGTGGCGTCGGCGATGGCGAACGGCACGTTCAGCATGCGGGCCAGTGTCTGGGCCAGCAGGGTCTTGCCACAGCCGGTGGGACCCATCAACAGGATGTTGGACTTGGCCAGTTCGACGTCGGTGGCCGTACCGGATCCGTATTGGATCCGCTTGTAGTGGTTGTAGACGGCGACGGAGAGGATCTTCTTGGCGGCGCTCTGCCCGACGATGTAGTTGTCGAGGAACTCGCAGATCTCACGCGGTTTGAGCAGCTCGTCGAAGTTCAGCTCGGTGCCTTCAGCGAGCTCCTCCTCGATGATCTCGTTGCAGAGATCGATGCACTCGTCACAGATGTAGACGCCGGGACCGGCGATCAACTTCTTGACCTGCTTCTGAGATTTTCCGCAGAACGAGCACTTGAGGAGCTCGCTACCTTCACCGAACTTGGCCACTTGGATTCCCCCTAGGACTCGACAGCCCGAATCGGGCCCGACGAGTCGACGGCGTTCCGCTCCGCGATTACCTCATCAATGATGCCGTATTCCTTGGCTTCGTGCGCAGTCAACACGAAATCGCGGTCGGTGTCCTTGGCGATCCGCTCGTGGGACTGGCCGGTGTGGTAGACGAGGATGTCCTCCATCCGCTGCTTCATCCGCTCGATCTCCTTGGCCGCGATCTCGAGATCGGAGACCTGACCCTGGGCGCCCGTGTAGGGCTGGTGGAGCAAAATCCGTGCGTTGGGCAGCGCAAGGCGTTTGCCCGGCGCACCACCGGCCAGCAGGAGCGCAGCGGCCGAAGCGGCCTGACCAAAGCAGATGGTGACCACGTCGGGTTTGACGTAGGTCATCGTGTCATAGATGGCGAACATCCCCGTGATGTCGCCGCCGGGTGAGTTGATGTAGAGGCTGATGTCGCGGTCGGGGTTCTCCGACTCGAGGTGCAGCAGCTTGGCGCACACCAAGTTCGCGACCTCTTCCACGATCGGGGTGCCGAGAAAGACGATGTTGTCCTTCAGCAGACTCGAGAACAGATCTCGGGTCACGGGACCACGCGGCGTGTCCTCGGTGATGTAAGGGACGGAGTAGGTCACTCTTCTTCTCTCGTTCTTCTGTTCTTACTCTTCTTCTTGGTCATCGGATTCGTCCTCTGGCAGTTCTAGCGCATCGGCGGGGATGAGTTGGCCATCCTCGTCGATCACCTTGGTTTTGGTGATGAGCCAGTCCAGTGTCTTGCTCTTCAGCAGGTCGGCCCGCACCTGCGGGAGATGACCGTGCTCGATGAACTCGGCCTTCAGTTCGTCGGCCGAACGGTCGAATTGGGTGGCCGCCTTCTCGAGTTCGGCGTCGACCTCGTCGTCGGTGACGGCGATCGCCTCCTGGGTCGCGATGGCTCGCAGTGCCAGATCGAGCTTGGCCGACGACCGGGCGGCCTCGGTCAGTTCGGCGGTCATGGACTGCGGGTCCTGGCCGCTGAACTGAAGGTACTGTTCGAGGCTGAGGCCCTGGGCCTGGAGCCGCATGGCCATGTCCTGGATGCGGTTCTCGACCTCGCCCGACACCATGGCCTCGGGAACCGACTCGTCGTCGACCAATGCGGAGATGGCCTCGGCGATCTTGTTGCGACGGGCAGCCTGGCCCTGGTGGATGCGGGACTGCTGCATCCGGGTGCGGTAGTCGTCGCGCAGGTCGGCGAGGGTGGCAAACTCGGAATGCTCGGCGACCCATTCGTCGGTGGCCTCGGGCAGGACGTTCTCCTGCACCGCGTTGACCTTGATGGTGAAGTGGAGGGGCTCCTCCTCGGCGTCGTCATCATCGTCGTCGTCATCGTGGCCGGTGTCGGGATAGTCGGCGGTGAACTCGAGTTCGTCGCCGGCTGAGGCGCCGACGACCTGCTCGTCGATCTCCGGGATGCCGGTGGCACCGGAGCCGACTTCGTAGGAGTAGTCATCGGCCGTCATGCCGGGAACGGGATCACCGTGATGGGTGGCGGCGATGTCGATCGACACCCGGTCGCCCTCGGCTGCGGGCCGCTCGACGGTTTCGAGCTCGGAGAACTGACCCCGGAGACGGTCGACGGCCTCGTCGAGATCCTCGTCGGTCACGTCGATGCGGGGGATCTCGACCTCGAGTGCCTCGTAGCCGGGACCGACCTCGATCGACGGCCGGACTTCGACGACGGCGTCGAAGGTTACGCCGCCCGAGTCCATACCATCGGTGATGTCGATCTCCGGCGGGGCGATCACGTCGACCTGGTGCTCGATCACGGCCTTCGAGTAATAGTCGGGCAGGGAGTGCCGGAAGGCCTCTTCCCGGGCGTAACCCTGACCGATTCGGGCCTCCAGCACTTTGCGGGGCGCTTTGCCGGGGCGGAAACCGGGGAGACGAACATCTTTGGCCAGCCGGCGGAAGGCGGCATCGAGTTCCTTGTCGAACTCGGCTTCCTCTACTTCGACGACGACCTTGACCTTGTTGCCCTCGAGGGGCTCAATCGTGGATCTCACTTCTTGAAGTGTAGCCACCGGCACTGACGTCCCGGCGATGATTGCGGAGGCGCGGGTCGTGGCGCGCGGTCATGGCCTGTCGACGACCTCCACGCCCTCCGACAAGGTGGTTCGGGTGAGGGTGACCGGTCCGCACTCGCTGCGGACGTTCTCGACGATCGAGGTGCGACAGCGGCTCTTCATGGCATGACCGCCGACGGCCGCGACCGAGCGGGTGCCGCGGACGACGCACCGGAGCCGAGAATGCCGTTGTTCGACCCGAAGCATTCGACGCCGCGCACAACGAAGCGGGTGCCCGGCTCGTTGCGGAAGCACGCTTCGTTGGCGTCGGGGCCGCGGGCACCGGTGACCCGAAGGTTCTCGACCGTGAGGTTGGTGCCGACGGCCAGGATGCAGGCCTTGCCGCCGGCCGGTCGGAGGCCGCCGCAGTCGACGGTGGCCCGCCCGCCGGGTCGAGAGCGGATGGTGACGTCGTCGGATCCGACGGCGACCGTTTCGCGGTAGCTGCCGGGCAGGAGTTTGATGACGGCTCCGTCGCCGGCGGCGTCGACGGCGGCGTCGACGGCGACGGCGGCGGCGCCGCCGGCAAGGGTGGCGTAGCGCTGGGACGGACCGACGCAGTGGGTGGTGCCCGACTGGCAGGTTGCGGCCCGCTCGTCCGGCGGCGATGAGGTGTCATCGCCGGCCTGGGTCGAGATCGATGCTGACGCTGAGGTTGAGCTTGAGGTTGATGTCGGGGTCGCGGTCGGCGGCACCGTCTCGTCGCCCACGGCGACCGAGGGGGCAGGCCCGACGGCTGCAACCGTGTCGGTGGCGGCTTCGGTGGCTCCCGGATGGGAGTGGGAGGACGGATCCGGGTCCGGCGCCTCGCCGGTCGTCGGGTCGACGTCGGGTGTTCAGCCAAGGAGGACAGAGAAGACCGCGAACACCGCAAGCACCGCAAACGTGGCCATCCGCTGACGGCGTCGTCCAACCATGGCGGTCGAGTGTACAACGCCGGCCGCGGCGGCTTCCGCAACTACCCACGGCCGCCGGGTGGATTGCCGTCGGGTAGATTGACGTCATGGGCCGGTCGGGAGTCACGGCGCGTCGGTTGCTCGGATACAGCGGACTCTGCGTGGTCGGCCTGGTGGTGTTGTGGATCGGCGTCTCGATGCTGGTGTACTCGCCGACGTATGTCGCCAGGGTGCTCGAGATGCGCGAGTCGAGCCAGGGCGACTATCTGCAGAACTTCCCGACCCGCACCATCGTCGCCTCGTCAAAGCCGTTCAGCTATCCGGTGGCCCTCGACCCCGCCGCCGAAACACGTCTTGCGTCCGCCTTGGAGACCGACGACCTTCAGGGCTTCCTCGAGTCGACGAACACACAGGCGTTGATCGTCATCGAGGACGACACCGTGATCGTCGAACGGTACGCGAACGGGGCGGAACGGGACACCATGCTGACGTCGTTCTCGGTGGCCAAGTCTTTCGACTCCGCCCTCGTCGGGATCGCCATCGACGAGGGGTTCATCGGCGGTGTCGACGACCCGATCACCGACTACCTGCCGGAGCTTGGCGGCGACGAATCGACTGTCTCGCCCATACGCATCGCCGACCTGCTGACGATGTCGTCCGGACTCGAGTACGCCGAGATGCGGTGGGCGTTGTTCAACGGCGACGATCCGATCACCACCTATCATCCCGACCAGCGGGAGGTCGCACTGGAGGCCGCGACCCGGGTTGTCGGCGCACCGGGCCGGGAGTTCCAGTACAACAAGTACCACCCGCAGCTTCTCGGCATGATCCTCGAGCGGACGACGGGTCTGACCGTCACCGAGTTCACGCAGAGCCGCCTGTGGGAGCCGATGGGGATGGAGTACGACGGTCAGTGGACCCTCGACAGCGAGGTCGCCGGGTTCGAGAAGATGGAAGCCGGACTCAACGCCAGGGCCATCGATTTCGCGAAGCTCGGCTCGCTCTATCTGGCCGACGGCGACTGGAACGGCTCGGAGATCGTGCCCCCGGCGTGGGTCGAGGCATCGGTTTCGTTCGACCCGGACCGAGACCGTCCCGACCACTACCGTGATGACTTCGGTCGATGGATCCACCAGGACGGAAACGGCTGGTACGGGTACTTCTGGTACGGCCGTGCTCGCGACGGCTCCGATCCCGACTTCTTCGCCGAGGGCGATCACGGGCAGTTCGTCTACGTGTCGCCGTCGGCCGACACCGTCATCGTGCGAATGGGCACCGAGTTCGGCCTGTCGAGTGGCGAGTGGATCGACACGTTCTACGAGTACTGCGGGTCCTAGACCGGACGCTTGCGGGTCCTGGCGACGCCGCTGTCGAGGGCCTCCGATGCTACGGAACGTATTGCTCCTCGATAGCCGTGATTCGGGCGTCCTCGATGGTGAGCCAGACGCCGGGCACCGGATCACGACCCGCTTGCTCGGCCAGCCATGCCGGTGAACCAGCAGGCCAGGTCGAAGTCCAGCGCGTCGGCCCCGGCCTGGTCGACGAAGCCGAACCAGCGGCCGTCGGGCAGCGTGTCATCGGCCGGCGGCGCGCAACCCGATCCGGTGGCCCGCTCGGCCGTCGGGACGTCGAGCTGTTGCCCGTCACGGTTGGTGTCGAAGCAATCACGTTGGAGCCAGCCGGCGAAGTCGTCGCAGCTTCCCTCGATCGTGTACCGGGTGCGATCGACGTCGTCGAACTGGAACGCGGTGGCGTTGAGCTGGGCCAGAAGTGCCATGCTGCCGCAGCTGGTCGATGCGTTGGGGATGATCCCGCGGACGTCGGTGAAGTCGACGACGAGCAGTCCGTCGTCGAGGGTGAACGAGTTGACGGCGCCGGCGGTCTGGGCGGAGAACATCGATCCCGCCCCGGACGTGATCTCGTCGTCCGTCGGTCCACTCACGAGCGCCGTGAAACTGGCCTCGATCGGGTCCCCGCCGGCGTTGATGGCTCGGGGGAAACCGTCGACCTCGGCACAGTCCGAGCCGTCGCCGACGCTGAAGAACACGTCGACGCTGTCCGAACCGTCGCCATCCTCACCGCCGCGCCGCTCCGCCGGGATCGGCCGCTGCGCTGTGTTCGTGTGATCATGTCGGCACTCCACCACCGATTTCACCCTCCGAGGAGGGGCCCAACGTCCTCAATCTTGCGACGCCTCGCATTCGCGATAATCGTCGTCCGGCGTGTTGCAGGCCGGGTAGAGTGATCACGATCCGGGATGTGGCGCAGTTTGGCTAGCGCACCTGCTTTGGGAGCAGGGGGTCGGGAGTTCAAATCTCCCCATCCCGACTACTCAAGCGGGTTTTCAGCACCCCTTTCGGACCGGTAGCCCGACTGGTAGCCACGATTGGCTACCACTACCTCAGAAACGTGGTCAGAGCCGCTCTCCGCCATCCAGCCCGAAGCCGGACATTATGGTGCAACCCGGCCATCCGATAACACCGGTACCCGCTCGGGTCGGCGCTGACGTTCGCAGCGTCGTTACCTGGCACCGCACTTGGGCCGAACCCGAACGGGCTGCCCGACGCCAACGACGTGATTACGGGTGCGTGTTATCGGGTGCCCTCGACCGACACGTCTGGGATGCCCCGGGCAGTACTGTCGATCTTGAACGGATTGGGATTCACGTCGGTGGGCGGTCGAGCCGTCTCGTAATCGTCCGAGGTTGCCGCAGCCGATCGTCGTGTGACGATCGCTACGTGTAACCCTGCTCGCGAACGACTGTGGGCTTGGATGAGCCGGCCGGGCAGGGCGTCAGCCACCGCCGACCGAAAGCGGGCGTCGAGAGCAGTCCCGGTTGGCTGCCGTTCAGGGCCGACGTCGAACTTCCAGTGATGACGCCGACAACCGGGACACGAATCGGTCT
>JAOUGG010000914.1 GCA_029857855.1 Acidimicrobiia bacterium
CTCGTAGCGCGAGCACCAACCCGATGGCAGCGAGTCCGACCCAGAGTGTGGTGGTGTCCAATTCGTCGAGGTGTCGGATCCAGTCGTCGAGGCGTCGCCACGCGTTGTCGCCCGATCCGGGGGACGCGGTGAGCTTCGAGAGCTCGCCCACGACGACCTCGATCGCGGCACCGAACAAGAATCCCGTGATCACCGCCTTTGACAAGAAACGCGAGACCCACCCCATCCGGAACGCGGCCAGCGCAAGGAACATCACGCCCGAGCCGAGCGTGACCGCTGCCACCATCGCGGGCGCATCCTCCGATGGCACGCCTGAGGTCACGACGGCAGCTGCAGCGACGGCCGCCAACGCCGAGCTCGGACCGGTACTGATCTGCCGCGACGACCCCAGCAGAGCGTAGATGAGTGCGCCGGCGGCCGCGGCGTACAGCCCGTATTCGATCGGAACCAACGCGATCCCCGCATAGCCCAGCGCCTTCGGGATGACCAGCGCCGACACGGTCACGCCGGCGACGACATCCGCACGAAACGTGCCCCGATCGTAGGGACCGATCCGGCTCCTCAGGCCCATGATCGACATCGGCCGACACCTCCTCCGATTCGGCGGCGACGGGTACATTCCTTGGTGATCTCGGCAGGACCCTGATCGTGGGTGAACGCAGAACTCGACGGTGAGAGCACAATTGGTTTCACCTGTAGGTCACAGTCACCGGGCGGGTGGTGCATGCCGAACTCGACGGTGTGGTCGCCCTCGACGGGGCCGTACTTGTCGAGCATGCCGTTGAGCAACAGGTCCCCCCGTGCCGCTCGTGCCAGACGGCCACCGAGGCTGGATTATTGAGGTCGTGATTGCCCGGCAGAAAGAAGAACGGCATCTCCAGCACCTCGACGGCGGCATCGATATCGCCCACCATGTCCGGTAGCTGTCCTCGGTGGCGGGGTGACCAGCTGGATCCGTGTACCCCTCGACGAGATCGCCGAGACTGACGACGAACTCGGGCTGGAGCTGGTTCACCATCTCCAACGCAGCCGGCAGGACGCCGGCGCGCCCCCTCCGGAGTTGTCGGAGACCAGGGCGAACCGGAACTCGTGGGGGTCGTTCTTGAAGTGGAGATGGGTGAACGGCGTGGAGTTGTCGTCGATCTCGAATCGGGTGTGTTCGGTCATGTGGCTTCCCCTCGTGCGTAGACGTCGTTCCAGTCGTTCCTCATGTTGACCATCGTCCAGTCTACAGCTCTGGCGATCTCGACGATCCGTTCGGCGCCCGCTGTGACTTCGTACTCGCGCTCCGGATCGTCGTGCACCACCGCGAGTGCGAAGTCGGCGACCTGGAGCATCTCGATGTCGACATCGCCGTTGCCGGCTGCGAACTTGGGAAGGCGGCCGGTGTGGGCGAACAGGTGTGACGGCTTGCCCGGTCCGAGTGCCAGCTCGCCGCGCATCTCGTTGTCACGCACGAGTCGACCGTCGCGGTAGCTCCACTCGGGGGCCGAACCGATCACGTTCTCCTGCAGGATGCCCCAGGTGTCTTCGCTGATCGCACGCATGAAATCGCGTCCACCACCGGAGCACACGTAGACGCGCCAATCGTGGGCGCGTGGCAGGTCGAACAACTCGAGCATCGGCTGATAGACGAGCTCGGTGCAGTGTTTGTCGAACCGTTCGTCTCGGTACCGGGCGACGAAGTCGCGCACCTCTGCGTCGTATGCCTCGGGTGTCATTCCTCGAACGCGGCGCCGACGCCGGTCAGGAATTTCGTGACGGCGTCGGGCTTCTGGCGGGCCAGGCAGCCGAGGAACTCCGGGTCATGCTCGATGATCGAGCGGTACGGTTCGGCCTCGGCCAGCGACGGTTTGGTCTGCACTTGCGCCATGAGCTTCTCGAGCAGGAACGGCGCTTGTGGCGGCATCGGTTGTTCGTTCGACCCACAACGTGCAGTCGTTGTCGACTGCCGCGATCCGATCTGCAGGCGCCACGAACCCCGTGTCATCTTCTGTCGCCGACCGCTCGATGAACTCGACGATCGCACGCTCGCCGGCCCGTCGTTCCAACTCGGTAGCCTGTCCGTCGACGCCATGCCTGCACCTCAAGAGGTAACGGCGTCTTGTGGGAGACGCTGACGGCTCGGATGGTCGAAGCACCTGTCGGACTGGTGGTGCCGTGATCAAGACCACA
>JAOUGG010000913.1 GCA_029857855.1 Acidimicrobiia bacterium
CCGGGTAGACCATCATGGTCTCGTAGATGTCCTGTGACAGGTCGATGATCGTTGACATGGGAGTCCCCCTCGGGCGCTCGGCTCAGATTTTTTCGGATAGGGCTGGTCCCGCGATCGTAGATCGTGTATACCTATACATCAAGTCCGTGTATAGGTATTCAGAATGGCTATACACCTAGCCGGGGAAGTCAGGTTTCAACTCATGAGGCTGCTCAAGGACGCTGCGTCGAAATCGGCGCACGGTGAAGACCTCGAACTCTCATCGATGGTTCGTGCGACCCTCGCCGACGTGAACGAACGAGGAGAGGAGGCGGTGCGGGAACTGTCGGAGAAGTTCGACGGTTGGTCACCGGAGTCGTTCCGGCTGTCCGACGAACAGATCGACGAGATCATCGCCGGCGTCGACCCCCGGACCATCGACGACATCAAATGGGCGCAGGCCCAGATCCGGAATTTCGCCGAGATCCAACGGGCCTCCATGATCGACGTCGAGGTTGAGACACTGCCCGGCGTGATACTGGGCCACCGGCATCTCCCGGTGGAGAACGTCGGCTGCTACGTGCCGGGTGGGAAGTTCCCGATGGTGGCTTCCGCCCACATGAGCGTGCTCACGGCCAAGGTCGCCGGTTGCTCCAGGGTCATTGCCTGCACGCCTCCCATCAACGGGCAGGTCCCGGCCGAAACGGTCACGGCCATGGCTCTGGCGGGGGCGGACGAGATCTACCTGCTGGGCGGGATCCAGGCCCTGGCCGCCATGGCCTACGGGGCTGGCATGACTCCGGTCGACATGATCGTCGGCCCGGGAAACGCCTATGTGGCCGAAGCCAAACGCCAGCTGTACGGGCGGGTGGGCATCGACCTGCTCGCCGGCCCGACCGAGACGCTGATCATCGCCGATGACACGGTCGACGCGGAGATGTGCGCCACCGATCTGCTCGGCCAGGCCGAGCACGGCCCGACGTCGCCTGCCGTCCTGCTCACCACGTCGGAGGAGCTGGCGAGGGCGACGATCGCTGAAGTCGATCGGCAGCTGGCCGGGCTCCGCACGTCCGACACGGCGGGGCCGGCGTGGCGGGACCACGGTCGGGTGATCGTCTGCGACGACAACGCCGAGATGCTCCAGGTCGCCGACGACATCGCCTCCGAACACGTCCAGGTCATGACCAACGACGATCAGTTCTTCTCCGAGAACATGCGCAACTACGGGGCGCTGTTCCTCGGCCCACGAACCAACGTGGCCTACGGCGACAAGGCGATCGGGACCAATCACACGCTGCCCACCCAGGGAGCGGCCCGCTACACCGGTGGCCTCTGGGTCGGGAAGTTCCTGAAGACCTGCACCTACCAGCGGGTCGAGTCCGACGCCGCCAGCGCCCTGGTCGGCGAGTACTGCTCCCGGCTCTGTGCCATCGAGAACTTCGACGGCCACAAGGCCCAAGCCGACATCCGCGTTGAGCGGTACGGGATCAACGCATGAGCGCGACAGTCGCTCGGGTTGCGGTCGTCGTCGGCGGTGGCGGGGGGATCGGCAGTGCCATCTGTCGGCGAATGGCCGCCGACGGTCACACCGTGGTGGTCGGCTACGCCAACAGCCGGGACCGGGCGGAGGCTTTGGCGGAGGAGCTGGGCGGAAGCCCGCACACGGCGATGAAAATCGACAACACCGACTCCGAATCCCTCGGATCGGTGGCCGCCCGGATCGAGTCCGACCTCGGTCAGGTCGACGTGCTGGTGAACTGCGGCGGGGTCACCCGGCCGGTTGCCCATGATGACCTCGACAACCTCGATGACGAACTGATCGACCGGATCTTCGCCGTGAACTGGAGGGGTCCGTTCGCCACGATCAGGGCGTTCCGTCCGCTGCTCGAAGCAGCCCCCGCGCCGGTCGTGGTCAACATCTCCTCGGTGGCGGCGGTAATGGGAATCGGATCCAACGTCGCCTACTGCGCCAGCAAGGCGGCCCTCGACAGCATGACCCGATCACTCGGGCGTTCGCTGGCGCCCGCGATCCGGGTCGTGTCGGTCTCGCCGGGGTGGGTTCTGGGCGAGTACGCGGCATCGATGCCGGAGGGTCTGGTCGATGCGCAGAAAGCGGTGACGCCGCTGGCCCGCCTGTCGTCGGGAGACGACGTGGCCGCCGCGGTTTCCGCCGTGGTTCGCGATCTCCCGATGACG
>JAOUGG010000915.1 GCA_029857855.1 Acidimicrobiia bacterium
CCATCGAAGAGTGATGGTGCCGAGACGCCCAAGTCTCGACACCTCGGGCAAACGTGACCCTGGAGCTTCATCAGGGCAGTCGGCTTGTTGCAGGCCGCACACCTGGGGCGTGGGTTGCGCTTGCCCGAGCCGGTGAAGGCTCGGGCGCATAGGGGGCAGAGGGACATTGCGTACCTCCGATTGAGCCAGCTTTCCCTAAGCTTGGCCGTCAGGGCCCCTGGCCGCCGTCCACAGCTCCGACATCTGAGGTCTGTCGAGTCAGTCGTCATTCTCTTGATCATTCTGAATCTCCTGGTATCTCTTCCTGGCGCTCTCGGTCTTTCGGTGGTCGTGTTGTTGGGCGTTGCGCTTATCCTGTCGGGCTAGCGCCCTGCCTCGCTCGGTGTCCTTGGAATCACTCATAATCGCTCTGAAGTTGGCCAACCAGGGCACCACGAACGGAGGTTTCGATTACCCAGAATTTCATGGCGTTGACCCCGAAGAAACCCTGGTCGCCTGACGGCCCGATCTTCCATGACCGCTGGCCGCTCTTGCGCATCTTGTATCTGCGATTGTCTTTATGGCTCGCGATCGAATCTATGACCGCTTGCACGTCCTCCATCGAGCCACAGATCGCGTGAGGTGTCTGCTGGTGGTCCCAAGCGCTGGTGTCTGGCGACACCTCTCGTTCTTTCATCAGTACGTAGAGTTTCATGTCTCGTCTCCGCCATAATCGCTCATCCATTGTTTGAACCGCCTTGTGCGTGCGCAGTTGCCGCAAATGCGGTCGGGGTTGTATTCGACTGGGGTCGGTGCGTCGTCGCCTACGCCTTGCCATGCCGCATGCGTGAGCCCACACGCCGACGTGCGAGGTACGTCGCCCATTAGCTGGCCGTTCATGGTGTTGTCACGCATCAAGAGCATCGACACCAGGTGGTCAGTCATAAATCGCTCGAATCGTCTAGTCGGTCAAGAATCACCGAGTGGCGCTTCATGCGGGGGAGGGATCTTGTCGAGCAACACCTTGACGGCCTTGTCTCTGGCTTCGTGGGCGCTCGCCGCAGCGCCGACTCCGATCTCTCCGGTCGGCTTGTGTCGGAGGATGCAGACCCGTGGGGCGATGCTTGGTTCTAGTTCGGCCACGATCTCGATTTCAGACTTGTCCACGATCATTCGTCTCCTAATGACTGCCTGTAATGTGCATTGCAATCAGGTCAGCGAATTGTTCGGGCGTCATAACGAACGCCCACCCGCCGCCCCTGATCCGAACCATTGCCACACCAAAAGGGTCGCCAGCGTTGGCCTGATTCCTGGGCGAATCCTTAAGGGCAGACTGGACGCCATCGCTGATGTTCCGGTACGCCTTCACCTGGATCGTCAGGCCGTTGATGCCCTCCAGGTCTCCAGTGTCGTCGGTTCGGCCAGCCCCCAGCTTCCGCCTGACCTCACGGCCGAAAAGGTCAGTGCAGAGCCGTGCCGCCTCCAGCTCGTATCTGTCGCCCTTGCGTTTGCTCGGGTTGGCCATCAGAACCGCTCAGGAGAGAGCGGGTTGCCGTGCCGGTCCCGGTATGTCTTGTGCATCGAGATGGCCAGGCCGTAGATGCCGTACGGCGCAAAAACGATGGCCATCAGGGCCGGCGCCAGTGCCGCCCACCCGTTAAGCCACCGGGCCACTAGGCCAAGCCCGATGGTGATGGCAATGATCATCAGGGCAAGCACGATACCGAAGCCATCACGAGACGGTTCGACCTCCAGGACTGTCGTATCGTTCATTGTTGATTCCTTTCATCTGGGTTGAAAGGACATCCTAGAGGATATTTACTACGGCCGCATTTCAGACCACCTGATAAACCTCGACAAGACGCACAGGATCTTCCAGATCGACCGTCCACTTCGCCCAGAGCCGCCACGTTCCCCGCTGGGTGAGATCAAGCACCTGGCCCAATCCAACCAACGGTGTCACGGCCTGGATCTCCCCTGACGTGGCATCCCAGGCCCCAGCCCATGAGCCGGCAACGAAGCCAGACGGGCTGGTCCCCTCACCTACTGCAAACTCGGGCAGTGCCCCTGTCGGGTCCGAGCTGGTCCTGATCGTTACGTCAATCTTCTCAGATGTGTCGATCGCAATTGGTTTCGACATTCAGCGTTCTACCTTTCAGGCCCAGGCATCATGACGATTGCCTAATCGTACTTCA
>JAOUGG010000130.1 GCA_029857855.1 Acidimicrobiia bacterium
CTTCGGACGATCGAGTCCCAGTTCTTCTGTATCCGAGGCTTCGGCGGCACGAGCTGCGTCTGAGCCCCTCAGCCGGCCGGTCCATCGGCCGCCGGCAGCGCTCCAATGGCCCGGACCTCGCCGATCGCGAGGTCCGGGTCATAGGCGGCCAGGAGCGGATGATCCTGCAGCGACGGATCGAGCTCCAACAGTGGCACCATGACGAAATTGCGCTCGGTCATGCGGGGATGGGGCACGGTCAGATCCGGGGTGTCGATCTGGTGATCGCCGTACAGCAGCACGTCGACGTCCAGCGTGCGGGGCCCCCAGCGCACGAGCCGGACCCGACGGGCCCGCTGTTCCAGTTCCCAGCAGCGACGAAGCAGAGCATCGGCGCTCAGCTCGGTCCGGACCTCGACGACGATGTTGTGGAAGGCGTCCTGCTCGACACCGCCGACGGGTTCGGTCTCGTAGACGCTCGACACGGCGACGACCGCCGTGGTGGCGTCGTCCAACCCGCCGACCGCCCGTCGAAGGTGGTCGAGACGATCGCCGACGTTGGAGCCGAGGCCGAGGAAGGCCCGGATCGGGGTGACGGACGACGTCTCCCCCAACGGGTCAGCCGTTTCGGGTTCGATGGATGCGGACACCCGTTGTGGCGACGATGGACGCCACCGGTGGCCGCAACTTGCGGACCCGGACCGTGACGGTGTCGACCGACGGGAAGCTCAGCGCCAGTTCGGCCGCCCGGGCCGCGAGGCGTTCGAGCAGCTGGAATCGTTCGGCCGGAAGGGTGATGGCCAACAGATCGATGAGCGCTCCGTAGTTGACGGTGTCGGTGAGATCGTCGCTTTGCCCGGCTGCGCTCAGGTCGAGATGCAGGTCGAGATCGAAGCGGAACGGTTGACGTCGGGCTTGTTCCTCCTCGAGCACGCCGCAGTAGAGAAGAAGTTCGAGTCCTCGGACCTCGACGATATCGGGGGTGCCCGAGTCGGCGGAATCGTAGGCGCCCAACGGCTCCGAACTCACGAAGCCTGACCGGCCACGGCGGCATCACCCGAGGAGCCGCCGTCGGCGGCCGCTCCGGCACCATCGTCCGGTGAACGCCGCCGAGGAGGCACGGTCTTCGGTGCTGTTGCCGCGGCGTCGGCGATGGCGCGACCTTCGGGGCCGATCTGTCGGCCGAAGATCCGCTCGGCCACCACGATCGCCTCGTGGGTGACCGGCACCATCTCCGTCCAGCGCAGGTAGCCGGCCATGAGGCCCATCAGCCGATCGTTGATCTCCTCCATGTGGAGGAGCAGCTTCTTGCGACCGCCGAGCAGCGTCTGCAGCTCGGTGTAGATCTGTGGCAGTGCCAGATCGAGATCGAGGCCGGGTGCGAACGGCCAATGCTTCCAGGGCATCGCGAACTCGTCGTAGGCGTGAAGGTTGTGATCCGACGGGATCAACGACACGACAAAGGCGAATCCGTTCTCGCGGATCCAGATGATCTCCTCCTGGCGCCGAACCTTACGATGGTTCGTGCCGTATCCGCCGGGTCGTTCACAAACGGCCAGCTGATCCTGAATCACCCACTGAAAGGCGCGGGGCTTGATTCCCTGCGCCCACTTTCCCTTGGCCATGTCACCTTTCTCCCGCGACAACCGTCGCGGCTTGTTTGGCCGCCTTCACGTCATGTACCCGGACAAGACTCGCCCCCTTCAGCATGGCATAGGTTGCCGTCGCTACCGACCCAACCAGACGCCCTTCTGGAGGAATTTGTTGATCGGCGCCGTCGGACCGGGCCAGCATCTGGCCGAGCATCGCCTTGCGGCTGGTGCCGATGGCGACCGGGTGGCCGGTGGCGACGAACGAGTCGATGTTGGCCAGCAGGGCGAGGTTGTGGTCGAAGGTCTTGCCGAAGCCGAAACCGGGGTCGATCCACAGCTCGGTGACGCCGGCGTCGATCGCTTTGGCCGCCCGTGCGACGAGGTAGTCGCGTACGTCGGCCACGACATTGTTGTAGGTCGGGTTGCGTTGCATCGTGGACGGCGACCCCAGCATGTGCATGGCGATCCAGCCGACACCCAGATCGGCGGCGACGGGCCACAAGTCGGCGCTGATGTCGTTGATGATGGTCGCTCCGGCGGCCACCGCGGCCCGCGCCACCTCCTCGTGCCGGGTATCGACGGCGATCCGGCACGTGCCGCTCATCGCCTCGACGACAGGCAGGATGCGCTTCATCTCGGTGTCGAGATCCACCGGATCGGAGCCGGGGCGGGTGGACTCTCCGCCGACGTCGATCACGTCGGCGCCCTCGTCGAGCATCCTCCTGGCGTGGTTGATGGCCACATCGGGCTCGACGAACAGCCCCCCGTCGCTGAACGAGTCGGGGGTGACGTTGAGAATGCCCATCACGAGCGGCTTCGATCCCGGGTGCGGTCCTGGTTGCTGCACAGCCCGCTCAGTCTACCGACGTGGGGTTCCGGGTGACGCGCAGCCCTTCGTGGGTGGAGGCTCGCGGGTCGCGCACAGTCGTTCGATCAAGGAGATCCGAGCAGCGGCGGCAGCCCGATCGGCGAAGCACAATGCCGCTGGATGGTTCCCTGCCACGATCCGACCATGGACGCCTTTCGTCTACCCTTGAGCACCTGAATTTCTCGAACAATTGTTTGCATTCAACCCCACGACGAACTACACTGCCGGCCCCGGGTCGGGGCCCGGAATCTCGCACCTTCAGGTGCCAAGCATTCGCACTGTTGTCTGGTTGCTTGATGGCGGAACCCTGCGCTTCTACTTCTTTTGATCGTATTGTCGGATTGATCGAGTCTTTGGATTCGACGACCGAGGCTTTGTGCGGCGACGGCTGTGATGTTTCGATGCTCGACGAGGCACAACTCCGGGTCATCGTCCGTGCCGTGCGCTCGAGTCAGCGTACTCTTGAGCAGATCCTGACCCGAGTCGCGTCGGCTGCCGATGCCCTCGACGGCTCCGGTCATGGAGTTCTCCTGGGCGACGGACAAGCCGTTGCAGGGCGTACGGCCCGGCGGGAACTCGAGCGAGCGCTGTTGATCCAGGAGCTGCCGGCCGTCGGTGAGGCCGTCGGGTTTGGCCGTATTGGTGGGGAACAGCTCGATCTGCTCGTCCGTGCCGCTCGCGACGTCGGGCCGGAATGTCACGATGCGCTCTCCGCGTCCGATCTCATCAAGGCTGCAGCATCAGAGCCTGTCGATAGCTTTGCCCGACGGCTGCGTGGAATCGTCGACCTGCTCAAGGGCGATCACGGTCGTGGCGATGCGTTGGCTCGACCGAAGGCATCGTCTTGGCGTTCATGGTTCGATCATCGAACGGGCATGGGCCACATGCACGGCACGTTCGACCCGGAGCGCCACGAGGCGATTCAGAATTCGCTCGAGGCGCATCTCACCCGGCTGGCGAACGAGAGTGGCTTGGAGAAAAATCCAAACCTCGCCGCGGCCGCAGCGTTCGAGCTGCTGACCCAGAGCGAACACGGCGGACCCGGGCGCCGTCACATCGGCGTGGTCGTCGACTGGGAGACGTTCGTGTGCGGCGGCCACGCCGATTCCGTGCGGGAAACCGTCGATGGCCGGCCGCTGCCACCCGAGACGATCTCCCGCATCGCCTGCGACGCTGTGATCCAGCGGATCGTGCTGGATCAACGAGGTGTGCCCGTCAATGTGGGTCGTCGGTATCGGACCGCAACCGACGCTCAGTGGCAAGCGGCCCGCGCCGTTCACCGAACTTGCGCTTGGTATGGCTGCGACCGACCACTCGCGTGGTGCCAGCTTCATCACATACACGAATGGGAACACGGAGGTCCGACCGACCTCTGCAACCTCGTTCCGTTGTGCGGGGAGCATCATCATGCAGTCCATGAAGGTGGGTGGAGTCTCACATTCTGGGAAGACCGGACGCTCGATATTCACCGACCCGACGGGACCGGATGGGTCAGTAGCCGGCCGGATCGGGTGGCTGAACCGATGTATTCGGCGGTGTGGCCGAAGCGCAGATCGGAGGACATCCGAGTGGTTGCCGCCACTCACCGGACTCGATGTGGGCCAAAGCAGCCGGCCGGGCCCTAGGTCGTCGCCCGGAGCGGAGAGCACGAGGGCAGCTGCTACTTGACAGTGATAATGGTGGTGGCTTAATTGGCCGAGAGTCGCTGGCCGGATCGACTGATCCGTAGGCCGGGTTCGATCTCGCAGGCCACGACCTCGCCCCGGACCACGGCCATGACCCGTTCGAGTTCCGCCGACGAAGGCGGGTAGCCGGTGGCGGTCTGCAGCCATCGGCGGAGAGCCTGACGGGCGATTGACGGCAGCGCCTCGCTCAGAGTCCGGCAGTCGGTCGGGTCGAGTTCGGCGGCCAGGATGTCGAGATCGGCGGCCACCCGGCGAGCGTGCTCCGCGCTTCGGGTCAGCAGCGGTACCGCGTCACGGTCGCTGATATCACCGAGCAGCGGCAGGACCTCGTGGCGGATGCGGTTGCGCACGAAGCGGCGGTCACGATTCGTCGGGTCCTCGACGGGCACCAGCCCCAGCTCGGCGCACAGTGCCTCGGTTTCGGCCCGACGGAGGGCCAAGATCGGGTGGCGATGACCGGGTTCCATGGCCGCAATGCCGTCGAGACCGGCCCCTCGTATCAGGTTGATCAGCACCGTCTCGGCCTGGTCGTCGGCGGTGTGGCCGGTCATGGCGTCGGGACCGAGCACTCGGAGACGGGCCCGTCGGGCCCGATTCTCCAGATCCGATCCCGGCTCAACCACCACCGTCTCGGACCGGAAGCCGGCGCCGAACCGTTCCGCTGCCGACGCCACCACCGCGGCTTCAGCGGCCGAACCGCGACGCAGACCGTGATCGACATGGACGGCCGTCACCCGTAATCCGGCTCGGCAGGCCAGCACGAGCAGCGCCAATGAGTCCGCTCCGCCCGATACTGCGCACACGACCTCGGTGCCCGCAACGGGGAACGTACAGCGGGCCGGGAGTTGATCGAGAAGACAGCCGTCAGGCGGCACTGGACACGCCCATACGGGCGATCCAGAGATCCGGCGAGCGGATCTCGTCGATGGTGGGCAGGTTGTCGGGTCCGACCCAAACCTGGTCGAACAGCTCCCGCCCGCCGGCGGCCTCGACCGCCTTGACGAAGTTCTCGCCCTCCTCGTACTGGGCCATCTTGGCCTCCATGCCGGTGAGCCGCAGGACGAGTTTGGACACACCGGTCATATTCTTACGGCGCTCGCTCAACACCTTGTGGAACCGTTCCTGACCCGGGATCAGATCCCCGGCGGCCCGGTCCATCGTGATATCGCCGTGACCCTCGAGGAGCGACATCAGGCCGGTTACCTTGTCGAGCACGATCCGCTGCTCGGGCGTGGCCAGGAGCATCGACAGACCGCCGTCGGAGAGCGAGGGGCCGTTGCCGTTGCGGCGGTCGTTGACCATGTCTCGCACGGTCTCCATGACCTTCTTCGGATCGGGGTCGACGGCGTCGAGCAGTTCGTTGACAAGCGACAGGAAGTAGGGCCGAAGCCACGGAACGCCGGTGAACTGGGCCCGGTGGGTGCACTCGTGGATGGCGATCCACAGGCGGAACTCACGGGGCTGGAAGCCGAACCGCTTCTCCAAACCGGCGATGTTGGGCCCGACGTAGTAGACCCAGTCCTGGTCCTCGGGGCGTTCGTCCTCGACGATCAGCAGGTCGTACTGGCCGAGGACCCGACCCGACATCCAGCCCAGGAGGGCGCCGACCTCGGCGCCGGCCACCTTGGGACCGATGTAGGACGTGGCGCCGTTGACCGCGCCGCCGACAGTCCCACCGATGGCGTCCACCGTCGGCCGCAGCCGCTGGCCCCACGGGCCAAGGGCTTCGGTGACGGTGTCGAGGAGCTTCGAGGCCTCCGACTGGGTGTCGGCATCCGCGTCGGTTTCCTCGGAAAGGCGGCCGAGCAGTGGGCGGAGCAGCCGGTCGAAGCTGGCGAGGTTCGATTCGACCCAGCCCATTCGATCGGTGACCTGGGCCCGGGCGGGGCCGACCTTGGAGACGAGACCGGTTTCGGCCGCCACCAGCTCCTCGGCCTGCGGGGTCAGCTCGGCGAAATCCGAGTCGAGCATCGTGCCGACGGCCGGGTGCTCGTAGGACTCCTCCCGATTGGCGATCTTCTCGGCGACGGATCGGGCAAAATCCCAATCGACTTCAGTACTCACGAGCTCACTCCGCTTCTGAGGCTCAGCGCTTGGGGTAACGGGGACTCTCCACCTTGGCCAGGTACCCGACGATCACACCGATGACGGCGACGACCGCCCCGATTGCGAGAAAGAAGCCGAGCCACCAATGCCATACAACAGCCAACTGAAACATGGGGCCAAGTCTACGTGTCCCGGCCGCCGGCCGGCACCTTGAGAGTTCCGGAAGGAAATCTCGGTGCGAAGGGACGAAGCCCGTCACACCGCACCGTCGGGTTCAGAACAGTTTGGTGATCGAGTCGAGAAGGCGCCGCCGAACCTCGGGCGGCATGTCCTCTCGACACGAGCCGAGCATCGACTTCAGGCCGAGGTGGAAGTGGACGACGTCGTCACAGCCGGTGCACAACTGGAGGTGGGAGCTGAATTGTGTCCGCTGCGGTTCGCCGAGGAGGCCGTCGATGTAGTGGTACAGCTCCTCGAGGCTGGGATTGCACGTCCAGGTATGTGTCGGCTCATGGCCTGCGGCGTCGGAATCAGATGTGGTCATGACTCGGATTCGGGATCGGGGACAGGGACTGGATCGGGCTCGGGTTGCGGTTCCGGCGGGCTGTCGGCGACGGCATCGGAACGACG
>JAOUGG010000917.1 GCA_029857855.1 Acidimicrobiia bacterium
CGTTCTTCATGATGTGGCGTCGGATGACCTGCATCGGCGACAGCCCCTTCATGAACGCGGTCCGGCTGTAGTCGGACTCGAAGGCGGTGATCGCACCGGCCCGGGTGATTCGGGCGATGTAGCCGAAGTACACGAACACGATGGCCAGCGCCGGGAGCAGGATGTAGCGCAGCTCGGTGAAGATGCCGGCGCCGTCCGGAGCGTTGGAGATCGCCGGCAGCCAGCCGAGTTGAACGCCGATGATGAACTGGAGCAGCACGCCGGACACGAAGTCGGGGATGGAGGCACTGGCCAGGCCGAACGACACGATGCTGCGGTCGGCCAACGTGTCCTTCTTGTAGGCCGCCCAGATGCCACCCAGGATCGAGATCGGCAGCGTCAATACCAGGGACAGACCGACGAGCTTGGCCGAGTTGGCCAGCGCCGGGAGCACCAGATCGAGGACCCGGACACCCGGCTGGGAGAACGACTCGCCGAAGTCGAGGGTGACCACCGACCACAGCAGCCGGCCGAACTGGGTGATCAGCGGATCGTCGAGACCGAGGTTCTCCGTGAGCGACGTCACCCGCTCCTCGGAGGCGAACGGGCCTGCCAATTGGCGGGCCGGGTCGGACGGAAACACCCTGGTGAGGGCGAACACGATGACCAGGATCAGAAACAGTGTGACCACGGCCAGTACGAGTCGTCGCAGTATGAACTGCGTCATCGAGCCGCCGAATTGCCGCCTGGTGCCTTGTGCCGCCCCTTGGGTTGATGGCGCCGTCGCTCCAGGCCCGGGTAACGCTGTATCGGTCACGGGTCCCCCTTTGAATCTGTGATCGGTTTGTTGTCTTGTGATACGGCAGAGGCGGCGACGGGTTTCCGTCGCCGCCTCAAATCCGTGTTCGTCAGAATTTGGTTGGCTGCGTCAGTCGATCAGGCGCTCTTCGACGCCTTGCTCAGGATCATGTGGCCAAGCGCCGTCACTTCCATGCCGGACACACTTGCGTCGTTGCCCGAGAGGTAGTTGTAGAAGTATGGGTAGCACGCCGGAGTCTCCTCGTGCATGAGCTTCTCGATCTCGCCGACTGCGGCCTTCTGATCGTCGACCGTGACCGAGCGACGATACTGCGACAGCAGGGCGTCGAAGTCGGAGTTCTCCCATACCGACGAATTCCAGACTCCGCCCGAGGCCAGCGCCGAGCTGAAGTAGACGTCGGGGGTGGGACGGTGACCGTAGTCGACGATGCCGAACTCGGCCGAACCCCAACACGGAACCGTCGAGGCGTCATTGTCTTCAGGACACCAGGCGGCACCGTAGAAGGTGGAGTTCGACTGGGTGCTCACCTGCAGGTTGAAACCGGCCTCGGCGGCGTTGCGCTGCACGATGGCGGCCAGATCGGGGATCTCCTGCAGATCGCCGGTCTCGATGGTGCCGGTGATCTCGGTGACGCCGGCCTCGGCCAGCAGCGACTTCGCCATGTCGACATCGCGCACCCGCTGCTCGACCGCATCGGGATCGAAGAACGGCAGCGACGACAGGACCGGGTGGTCGTTGGCGACCACGGCGCGACCGCTGAACAGCGTGGTGATCATCTCCTCGCGGTCGAGGCAGTAGGCCATCGCCCGGCGAACCAGTTTGTCGGTGTACTGACCCTGCTGGGTGTTGAACCACAGCTGGCGGTGGTTGGCCGCCGGCGGCTCGATCACGGTGAAGTTTGCGTCGCCCAGCAGACCCTCACCGCCGATGACGGTGAACTGCTGGATGGCGTCGATGTCACGCGATGTCATGGCGGTCACGGCGGTGCCGATGTCCTGGAACCCACGCAGCTCGATGGTGTCGAGGATGGTCTGACCACCCCACCAGTCGGGGTTGCGCTCGTACCGCACGTTGAAGGTGGTCGGGTCGAAGTCGACGAGCTTCCAGGCGCCGGTGCCGTCGGGACGCTCATCGAGCGTGGTGCCGTCGGTGTAGTCGGCCGGCGTGATGACCGACTGGGTGTTGAAGATCGAGACCAGAACCGGGAAGTTGCCGTTGGGCTCGAGCAGAGTGATGACGGCGGTCGCCGGATCGGAGGCGTCGGTTGAGCCCTCGCCGATCACACCGCCGAGACCGGCGTTGCCGGCTGCGGCCAGGCGGTCCATGGTGGCGGCAACGTCGGCCGACGTGAGGTCGCCGCCGCT
>JAOUGG010000916.1 GCA_029857855.1 Acidimicrobiia bacterium
CCGACCCGTGGGCCGACAACATGATGGGGCGCCCCGGCGGGACCTCGTTGATGTCGTCGACGAAGATCACGCCCCGGTCTGAGAAGCGTTCCACCACGAGCTTGTTGTGGACGATCTCGTGGTAGCAGTAGACCGGCGGTTCGAACGCCCGGACCATCCAGGCCAGAGCCTTGATCGCCATCTCCACACCGGCGCAGAACCCGCGAGGGCTGCACAGCAGCACGCGGTCGACGGTCTGCGTTTGTTGCACGGCTGGTGATTCTTCCATCACCATCCAGGCTACTGGCTATCATTGACTGGTGAGTTTGCCCCTGGTGGTTGCTGTTGCGCCCGGCTCCCCGGCCGATGAGGCCGGAGTCGAGATCGGCGACGTCTTGATCTCGATCAACGGCGAGCAGCCGCGCGACGTCATCCGCTACCAGCTCCTCGTCGACGGCCCCGAACTGGAGCTCGAACTCGACCGTGGTGGCTTGACCCGCTCCGTCGAGGTCGCCAAGGCCGAAGGTCATCCGCTCGGCATCGAGATCCAGGCCGCCGTGTTCGACCAGGTCCGTACCTGCGACAATCACTGCGGCTTCTGCTTCATCTACCAGCTGCCACCCGGCATGCGGCGCAGCCTCTACCTGAAGGACGACGACTACCGGTTGTCGTTCCTCTACGGCAACTTCACCACGCTGACCCGATTCACCGAGGCGGACTTCGAGCGGGTGGTCACCGAGGGCCTGTCGCCGCTCTATGTCAGCATCCACGCCACCGATCGCGACAAACGGACCGAGATGCTGCGCAACCGGCGGGGGGCGACGAGCCTCCGGTGGCTGGCCGCTCTCCTCGACGCCGGCATCGAGGTGCACGGCCAGATCGTGGTCTGTCCCGGTGTCAACGACGGAGCCGTGCTGGAGGACACCCTGGTGACCGTTCTCGACGCCTACCCGGCGCTGGCCAGCCTGGCAGTCGTGCCGCTCGGCGTCAGCGACCACTCCAACGAGCCCGATATGCGGCCCCACACCACGGCCGAGGCGGCCGCCGTGGTCGACCTGGTCGCCGAATGGCAGTCGATCTACGCTGATGTGCTCGGCCGCCGCCTGGTGTTCGCGGCCGATGAGTACTACCTGCTGGCGGGCCGTCCCTTCCCGCCGTCGGAGACCTACGAGGGGTTCGCCATGCACGAGGACGGCATCGGCATGGCCCGCACGTTCGAACTCGAGTTCGCCGGTTTGAGTGACACGCCCGTCGGCACCACTGCGGGTTTCTTCGCCTGGGTCGATGGCGCCCCGGCGGAGGGCTACCGGGCACCCCGAGTCGACGCCGAAGGGGTCCTGACGGGCGGTGGCGGGATCCAACCGGTCACCCTTCGTCCGTCGGCCAAGGCACCGGTGGCCATCCTCACCGGTCTCTATGGTGCCCGGGTGCTCGAACCGCTGCTTCGCCAGGTGGCCGACGACCTGACGGTCGAGGTCCGGGTGGTTGAGGTCGAGAATCGTTTCTTCGGCGGCAACATCGGGGTGACCGGGCTGATGGTCGGCGCCGACGTCGCCCGTCACCTCGCCGACCAGCCGGCCGGTCACCGCTATCTGCTGCCGGATGTCTGTCTGTCCGGCGGTCGTTTCCTCGACGGGACGACCGTCGATGATCTGCCCCTGCCCGTGGAGATCGTTGCCACCGACGGGCTGTCCCTACGGCGGGCCCTCGGTCTGCCGACCACCGAAATCGTCGACACCATCGAGTCGGCCGTCACCCTTGAGGTTGCCCGATGAGCGCTCTGCCCGAGGTGGTCATCGTCGGCCGCCCCAACGTCGGCAAGTCGACCCTGATGAACCGTATTCTCGGTCGGCGCGAGGCCATCGTCGAGGAGCAACCAGGTGTCACGAGGGACCGTAAGGAGGTCGAGGCCGACTGGCTCGGCCGGTCGTTCCGCCTGGTCGACACCGGCGGTTGGCTGGCCCGTGGCTCGGAACTCGACCTGAAGGTGTCGAGTCAGTCGGAACGTGCTCTGCAGACGGCCGATGTGATCCTGTTCGTCGTCGACGCCATCGTCGGCGTGACCGACGAGGACATTGCGGCCGCCAAACTGCTCCGGTCGGTCGACACCCCGGTTCTGCTTGTGGCCAACAAGGTCGACGACCGAAGCCACGAATCGGCCATCTGGGATCTGAGCCGCCTCGG
>JAOUGG010000131.1 GCA_029857855.1 Acidimicrobiia bacterium
CGACACCGCGTCGTCGGGTTGGACGGCCGTCGCTCCGGCTTCGGCTCCGGCGCCCACCTCCGATGGCGATGGCATTCTCACCGTCACCGTTCCGGCGTTGAGCTGGGTGGTCTATCAAGCCGACTCACAACTCACCACTGGCGGCTCGGCGGAGAGCTTCGCCATCGCCATGACCGCCCCGGCCGACGGGGCCGAGGTGGTGGGCCGGGCCGAGGTCGGCGCCGACCTGCTCGACGACCGCTACGCCGAGGTCACCTTCGCCGTGTCGGTCGACGGTGGCCCGTACGAGCTGATCGGCACGGATGACAACGCCGATTACAACGTGTACCACGACGTCAGTGGTTACCCTGTGGGCTCGACTGTCACCTTCAAGGCGATCGCCAGCGACGCCGGCGGGAACCTTGTGTCGAACACGGTTTCGGCCGTGGTCGGCGAGGAAGTCGTACCGCCCCCGCCCGGTGGCGGCGACGCCGAGCACGCCATCATCCACTACCAGCGTTCCGACGGTGACTATGGCGATCACACGACCGGCGACTACAACGACTTCTGGGGCCTCCACCTTTGGGGTGACGCCATCGACCCGGCCGAGGCCACCGACTGGACGGCTCCCAAACCGTTCCTCGGCGAGGACGAGTATGGACGCTTCGCCTGGGTCAAGCTCAACGACACCAGCCAGCCGCTGAACTTCATCGTCCATCGAGGAGACGCCAAGGACGGCACCGATGCCGACCGGTTCTTCGACGCCGCGGCCAACCCCGAGATCTGGCTCTCCCAGGACGATCCCAACGTCTACACCAACCAGGCCGACGCCCAGGGGTACGTGACCATTCACTACCAGCGACCCGACGGCGACTACGGCGACCCGACCTCGCCGGACTACAACGAATACTGGGGCCTCCACCTGTGGGGTGACGCCATCGACCCGGCCGAGGCCACCGAGTGGGCCGGCGCCAAACCGTTCGACGGCGTCGACGACTACGGGGCGTTCTGGAACGTGGCCATCGCGGATTCGTCGCAGCCGGTCAACTTCATCATCCACCGTGGTGACACGAAGGACCCCGGCCCCGACCAGTCGATGGTGCCGGCGGATGACGCGTCGGTCTGGATTCAATCCGGAGACGAGGTCATCTATGGCTCCCGGGGGGCGGCCGAGGACTTCGCCACGATCCACTACCACCGTGACGACGGCGACTACGGCGACCCGTCCAGCGTCGACTTCAACGACTTCTGGGGCCTCCACCTCTGGGTTGGCGCGGCCGAGCCGAACCCGTCCTGGCAGCAGCCCATGAAGCCGACCGGGTTCGACCTGTTCGGGCCCTACTGGCAGGTGCCACTGGTCGACGGCGCTCCCGAGCTGGCCCACATCATCCACCGGGGTGACACCAAGGATCCCGGGCCGGACATGTTCCTGAACTTCTCCGTCTACGATCATGAGGTCTGGCAGTTGGAGAACGCCGATCCGAATTCGCCCTACATCATTCCCGTGCCCGGCGGTGGCGGGGGAGGAGGCGGCACGTCCGGCAATCTCGGTGAGCAGCGGGCCCACTGGGCCAACGCCTCCACCATCGTGTGGGATCCGGGCGACGGCGCTGCGACCGCTCAGCTCTGCGGAGCCGCCGACGGTGGGATGACGCTCGCCGAAGGCGACTCGGACACCGGTCTCGACGGAGCCGACACCTGTCTCGATTTGGCCGCCGGTGATCCCTATCCGTCCAATATCGACGGTCAACTTCACCTCGGCGGCCTGCCGAGCTGGGTGATCGGAGCCAATGACGCCGACGCCGCTGCGGCACTGCTGACCGGGCAGATGGCGGTCGTCGCCCTCGACGGCGACGGCAACCGCACCAACGCCACCGGTGTCCAGATCGCCGGCGTGCTCGACGACCTCTACGCCACCGATGCCGAGCTGGGGGCCGTCTGGCTTCCCGCCGCCCTGCCGGCCACCCCACCCCGACCCGAGCTGCGCCTCTGGGCTCCGACCGCCAAGTCGGTCTCGGTGCACCTCTACGACGGCCCGACCGGCGACCCGGCCGAGACCGTGACCATGACCAATGACGGCGGCGTCTGGTCGGTGACCGGTGAAGCCGACTGGAACGGTAAGTACTACCTGTACGAGGTCGAGGTCTACGTCCCCTCGCTCGATGCCGTCGAGATCAACCTGGTCACCGACCCCTACTCGGTGTCGCTGGCCCGCAACTCGACCCGCAGCCAGATCGTTGATCTGGCCGACTCGGCGCTGGCCCCGGCCGGCTGGTCGCAGACGGCCAAGCCGCCGCTCGGTTCGTTCGAGGAGGCGTCGGTCTACGAGCTTCACGTGCGGGACTTCTCGATCCGCGACGACTCGGTTCCCGCCGGCGACCGCGGCACGTTCGCCGCCTTCACCCACGGCGACTCCGATGGCATGGCGCACCTGTCCGCACTGGCCGACGCCGGCCTCACCCACATCCACCTGCTCCCGGTGTTCGACATCGCGACAATCAACGAGGACCGGTCGGCAAGGACCGAACCGGATTGGGCGACCCTCGAGTCGTTCCCGCCGGACTCGGATCAGCAGCAGGCGCTGATCTCGCCGATCCGCGACGAAGACGGCTTCAACTGGGGCTACGACCCGTTCCACTACACGGTGCCCGAGGGCTCATACTCGACCGACCCCGACGGCCCGGCCCGCATCACCGAGTTCCGCGAGATGGTGCAGTCGCTCAACGGCACCGGGCTGCGGGTGGTGATGGACGTCGTCTACAACCACACCAACGCCGCCGGCCAGGACGAGAAGTCGGTGCTCGACCGGATCGTACCCGGTTACTACCACCGCCTCGATGAGGCCGGTGCCGTCACCACGTCCACCTGCTGCTCCAACACCGCCACAGAACACGCCATGATGGGCAAGCTGATGGTCGACTCGGTGGTGACGTGGGCCCGCCAGTACAAGGTCGACGGGTTCCGCTTCGACCTGATGGGCCACCACTCGAAGGCCAACATGCTGGCCGTGCGAGCGGCCCTCGACGAACTGACCGAAGCCGACGACGGCGTCGACGGCGCCAAGATCCTCATCTACGGCGAGGGCTGGAATTTCGGTGAGGTGGCCGACAACGCCCGCTTCGTGCAGGCTTCGCAGCTCAACATGGGTGGTACCGGCATCGCCACGTTCTCCGACCGGCTCCGTGATGCGGTCCGAGGCGGCGGTCCGTTCGACGGTGGCGATGCACTCGTCACCAACCAGGGCTGGGTAAACGGCCTGTGGTACGACCCCAACGCGGCTGCGCTACCCGAGAGCGAAGCCAAGGATCGGCTGCTGCTGGCCGCCGACCAGATCCGGGTCGGCCTGGCCGGCAACCTGGCCGACTACGAGTTCGTTGATCGAACCGGGTCGACGGTCACCGGCTCCCAGGTCGACTACAACGGTTCCCCGGCCGGCTACACCGCCGACCCGCAGGAGAACGTGGTCTACATCGCGGCCCACGACAACCAGACGCTGTTCGACATCGGTCAGTACCACCATCCGCTGTCGACCTCGACGGCCGATCGGGCCCGAGCCCAGAACGTCGGAAACGCCGTGGTGGCGCTGGCCCAGGGCCTGTCGTTCTACCACGCCGGCCAGGACATGTTGCGGTCGAAGTCGATGGACCGCGACTCCTACAACTCCGGTGACTGGTTCAACCGGCTCGACTTCACCTATCAGACCAACAATTGGGGGGCCGGTCTGCCCGTCGAGGACGTCAACGGCGACAACTGGTATTTGATCCAGCCCCGCCTGGCCGACCCGGCGTTGCAGCCGGCGTCGGGCGACATCGAGTTCAACGCCGCGGTAACCCGTGAGTGGTTGCAGATCCGCACCAGTACTCCACTGTTCTCGCTGGCCACCGCGGCCGAGGTCCAGGACGCGGTGAGCTTCACCAACACCGGTCCCGACCAGACCCCCGGTCTGATCGCCATGTCGATCACCGACGTCGGCAACGTCGATCCCGAGGCGGTGGGCGTCGTGGTTCTGTTCAACCCGACGACGGCGCCGGTCGAGCACACGATTGCCGACACCGTCGGCTCTCGGGCCATGCTTCACCCGGTGCTCGCCTCGTCGGTTGACGACGTCGTGCGGACCGCCTCGTTCGACGACGCCTCCGGCACGTTCACCGTCCCAGCCCGCACGGCGGCGGTGTTCGTGGTGCCGGAACCCGACGTCACCCCACCGACCGTGACCGCGGCGCTGGAGCTGGTGCAGCAGCGCGGTCGCAACGGCGTGTACCGGGTCGTGGCTTCCTGCGTCGACACTGGCGGCGTTGCGTGGGCGGACGGGGGCGTGGTGGCCGAATTCTCGGCCGAGCTCAACGGCGTGCCTGTCACCGACGGCCAGGAGTTGTTCCTCATCCCGGGGCCGAATCGGCAGAAGGTCATCGACAACGGACCGCAGGTCACGATCCAGGCCCCGTCGTTCGAACTCGTCGTCTCCTGCACCGACGCCTGGGGCAACACGACCACCGAACGGATCACCCCCTAGTTTCATTCTGTGCGCTCCAGGCCCGGAAACTCGGGCCTGGAGCGCACAGTTGGCGGTTCCCCGCAGCCAGTACGTGGTCACCATGGAGCAACGACTGTCGATCATCACGCTGGCCGTCTCGGATCTCGCCGTGTCACGGGCGTTCTACCGGGACGTCTTTGGTTGGAACGAGATCGAACCCCGGGCCGACGACATCGCGTTCTTCCAATTACCCGGTCTCCAGTTCGCGCTCTATCCGGCTGCGGCCATGGCCGCCGAACACAACGGTCTTGTCGCCGCACCCCAGGGGTTCACGCTGGCCTACAACGTCAACTCGAGAGATGACGTCGACGAGGTCTACGCCCACGTGACCGGTCGCGGAGCGACGTCGCTGAAGGAGCCAGAAGAGGTGTTCTGGGGCGGGTACTCGTGCTATGTCGCCGGTCCCGACGGTGAGCAGTGGGAGATCGCCTACAACCCGTTCACCGCGGTCAACGAAGACGGAACCTACGGCGCCTGGCGTTGACGTCCTCTTTGTCCTGTGTGGCCACACTCCAGGGCGCCATCCTGCTCATCGCCGCCCGGCGGGCCGACCAGATCTCGGCGGAGCTGGCACAGCACGACTACCAGACGAACCTCGACGCAGCGCAGATGATCGGCCAGATCCGGGACCTGACCAACGACATCCACCGGTCGCTCACGACTCCGCCCTCGCAGCCGGGAGCTTGACGGGCTGCCGCCTCGATCTGTGCGTTCCTCGCCCGGCTTTCCGGGCGGGTGGCGCACGGATCAGCGGGTGGTCAGCCGTCGAACACGTTGAGGACGCTGCCGGTGTTGAGCCCTCGGGCGTCCTGTTTGAGTGCCGTGTCGATGGTGACGGCCGAGGCGTAGACCATAAGACGGAGCGGGTCGGGGAGTTGCTGATGGACCTGGAGAACGTAGTTGTCGGCGGTGGTGAACGTCGTCTTCAGCAGGCCCTCGAAGGTCTTCGTGACCCGGGCGACCTCGGTGCCGTTCGCGTCCTTTATCGAGAAGTTCCACGCCCGCCAGTTCTCGGCGAAGATGCCGCCGATGTCCTGGCCGCCGACTTCGAACCCGAACCGGATCTTGCCGAAAACGTTGCGCTGGATGATCTGCCCGACCTCGGCTCCCATGCCGTCCTGCACGATCACCCGGGACTTGAAGATCTTGGCCGGGCGGGTGATCAGCAGCTGTGGCGTACCCGATGCGTCGACCACCTGGTACTTGTGGGTGAAGTACTGGTCGACGTCGCCGAGGAACCGCACGATCTTCTTGAGCGTGCTCTGCCCGACCTGGCGGACGGCCCCGATCTGGTTGCCGTTGGTGTCGTAGATGGCGAACTCGTTGTTGACCTCGATGAACTTCCACTTCTGGTTGATGACGAGGATCGGCTGGTCGAGTAACCCTCCACCGGCCGGGCCTGGCGCGGTCCCGCCTATCGCCGACTCGGTCGGTGCGCCACGCTTGGCCGCCGATCGAAGGTGTTTGTCGACCTGCGTCTGGATCTTGGGGGCCGTCTGCTGGCCGATGACGGTCTTCGGCGGCTGGCTGGTGACGGGATCGGTGGACTGGCGGCCGTGGGAGGCGACATGGTCGGTCCACGCGTTGCCGTCCCAGTACCGGTACTCGTGGCGACCCATCGGGTCGGGGTACCAGTCGGGGGCAGGAGCGCTGGACGTGGGCTGGCTCGGTGATCCCAATGGAGGGCCATCGGTTCCCGGCATGTTGGCATCGGTCATGTTGGCGACCTCCCGCACGTGGTTGGGGGCCGGACGGCGGAGGCCGGCCTGGGGGCAGTCTACCTCGGGGTCGACGTCCCTTTCCGTAAGGTCGGCGTACCGCTGGTCGGCCTTGAACCGCCTTTTACGCCCGCCGCGGCATCATGGGTTATGGCCTACATCATCATTCAGTTGCTGCGGGTGGCGGCGATCCTCTTCATCGTCCGGGCGATCTTCAGTTGGGTTCGGATCAGTGGTGATTCCCCCCTGGCCGGAATCGCCTCGGTCGTCTACCAGCTCACCGAGCCGGTGCTCAGCCGGGTGCGCCGGGTCATCCCGCCGATGGGCGCGTTCGATCTGTCGATCCTGGTCGTCATCATCGCCATCAACTACCTGCTGATTCCGCTGGTCGCCCAAACCCTCGGTTAGGGGCGCCGCGGTCGGCGATGCTCCTATGGATGTCAAGTCCCGTTCTTGATGGTGATGAGATCGGTCTTGATGGCTTGGTAGACCTCTCGGGCGATCGCGCGTTTGAGGATCCGGATGATGTCTTGGTT
>JAOUGG010000132.1 GCA_029857855.1 Acidimicrobiia bacterium
CCCCCCGCAGTCTGAGCCGCACCCTGAGTCGCAAACCGAGCCGCAGCTCAAGATCCCGCGGCGAAGTGCTCTACCGGTGAAGCCCAGAAGCCTTCGCCAGCGGCGCAGTTCCCCACACACCGCCGGGGTCGGCACAGCTGCGCCCTGCTGCGAGCGCAAAATCGTCCATTCGTCAGCTTGTCAGTGGCACTTCCCGGAGCGGGTTGCCGCCGTCGACAAACAGGCGCCCCCGGACACTGGCGTCGATAAATCCCACCGCCGACGCGGCCAGGTGGCGTACGGGATCTTTGGTCCATGGCTCGAGACGACGCCACTGTGGCCAGACGTCGCCCCGAGCCTTTTGGCTACTGTTGGCAATCCGCCTTTGAGCGGGCGAGGCCGTCGAGAATGAGGTCGAGCACATAGCCAAACTCGTCATGGTTGCTATGGCCGTCAACGTGGTATCTCACGTGCTCAGCGACACGCGGATAGTCGCCTTGGGTGAGCAGGCCCTTCACGCGGTTGCGCATTTCTTCTGTATCGGTCCGCGTGTCGCCGTAGGCAACGCGCTGTCGGGCGAACCCCTGAATGTGGTTTGTCAGAGCGTGGAATCCGAGATCGGCTACATCCGGCGGCAGCTGAGCGCCGGCAAGCACTTCAAGCAGCTGTTCCGTGAGCGCGAATCGATACGGGCCCGGCCAGACAGTGGACCATTCTGGGATCGCCCACGGATGGCGGAGGAGAGCCTCATGCGTCGCTACAGCGAGCTGTCGAGCGGCCGCGGTCCAATCGCCGGTGGTTTCTAGCTCGACCTCGCTGGCAACCCGATCGACAAGTGCTTCGACGAGTGTGTCCTTGTCGGCGACGTAGTGGTAGAGCGACATCACGCCAGCTCCAAGTTCGGTAGCGAGCTTGCGCATGCTCAGCTGTTCGATCCCCTGCTCGTCCGCCATTCCAAGTGCTGTCTCCACAATGTGGTCCAGCGTGAGGACTGGTTTACCGCCGCGTTTCTTTTTGGGCCGTCCCATGAAACATCTCCCGCTGGTGGAGTTTTCGTACACTGTACTATAATCTCGATCCATGACTATTCGTACACCGCACCATAACGGCCCAGTGTCGACCATAATGACCTTCCCGGCGACCCTTTCGTCCAGGACGGCGGGCCCTCAACTGTTGTCAACGATCTGGATCTCCGTGCTTCTCAGCATGCTTTTTCGCGACGTGCACGAGTACCTCCGCGAAGGTTTCATTGCTGAACTTGCGAACTCGGGAACGGTGAACGGCGGTGAGGTCACCGGCACGACGCTCCTCGTCTCAGGGATCGTGCTGCAACTGCCGCTCGCCATGGTCGTCCTGGCACGGGTTCTGCCTCGACGAACGAACCGACTCGCCAACATTATGGTCGCCGCGATAATGGCAATGGGTGTTGCCGGCACGTGGCCCAAAGACGCTGACGACATCGTCTTCGGTATCTTCCAGCTGGCCAGCCTCGCCTTCATCGCCGTCATCAGCTATCGGTGGTCGAATGACGACGCGCCGCACGAACCCGTTGCCTTGTCAGGCCATGCCAAGACGGCCCAAAGGTGAGTAGTGCTAGCACTCTCGACGATTTCCTCCGCAAGCGTGACGTGATGGACACACCGAATGGAGCGGTGCCGAGCTGGTGCTTCTCCGCGACAAGCTCGCCGACGTCGACGACCGCCCGGCTCGATCACGCCGACTGCGGTGCCGCCGAGATCTGTCACATCCTCAACCGATAGCGGCCCGTCCCGATCGGCCGGGCTCGGGCCGTTACCGGACGTCGACAGTCAACAGCTCGACCAGTTCTCGATGACCGTGATGAACCGCCCAACCCGCGGCGTCACTGCCAACCATGCCATCGCGAATCTCGGGATCGGCACCAACCTCGAGGAGCCACTCAACCAACCCACGATCCCCACGCCAAACCGCGGCATGAAGCTCAGTGCCGCGCCAGTGATATCCCGGAGGCTTCGCATTGACGTTGACCCCCTCATTCAGCAGCCGCGCTGCCGCCTCGCGCTGACCGGCGTCGATCGCCATCACAAAGGCATGATCAACAATCGAACCGGGATCATTCGCGAGACCGGCCGGGATCGTGTCAGGAAACGGTGAACCGATCGGACCAGCGTCCGAAGCCAACACCCCTCCCCCGACGAACCGCTCGATGGCCCCAGAATCGCCGAGACCAGCAGCCGTGCTCAAAGCCCTGACACGAGCCCCACGAGCCAACAGGCGCTCGGCGATCTCGATGTTGGCCCAGTACACAGCCTCATCCAGCGGAGTCCATGCCCTGTCCTCGCCATCGACGTGAACCCCACGATCGAGCAGGAACTCCAACACCGCACGGCTGTCACATCCCGCCCGCCGCGAATCCGACGCTGACATCTGGGTTGATCGTTCGATTGCGCTCAACCAGCACCCGCCCGGTAATCGCGACCTGACGATAACTCCGCAGCGCCACATATCATGCGAAGTCGAGTGCTGTTGGTCGTAACCCATGCCGGACCCGATCCGAGTGGATGGCGGTCGAGGCGGCCTGATCTCTCGCGTTTCGCCTGTTCAGCGCCTCACGACAGAGTTTCGGGCGCCCACAGGCCTTCTGCCGAGAGGACGCCCACTACCGCTCCATCGAGCCCGAGCGCAGCATCGGCGATCGCATCCCCGGCGCACCCCCCGGGCGAATGCCCCGAGCGCTGCGGTGATCACGGCTGCCTCGATGTCGGTTCTCATGATTCCTCCTCGTCGGAGGTCGATGCGTCGTCAGGACGGTCAGCTGTTCAAGCGCGCACCAGCCGTACGCCGGTCGCAAACAGCCACACGAGCCAGGCGGCGAGGCCGGGCAGCCCCACGAACAGGAGCGCCGAGCCGTCCGCGATCGCGAGGCTGGCCGCCCCGGCGGCGAGCAGCAGGCCTCCCCCGGCCACACCGAGCAGACGCTGCCACGGCGGCGTCAGCCCGCTCGCATGCGCCGCCAGCGCAGCGCCGATGAAGGTGGTGCCGAGCGCCGGCAGCGCCAGCGCGAACGCTGCTGCATGCAGCTGCCAGGCGAGCTCGAACACCGGACTCGGCTCGGCGAGCTCGCCGGCGGACAGCACGGCTCCGATCCACAGAACGGCGTAGAGCGCGAAGGCCGCCGAAAGAGTCGCGCCCGCGGCCACCGCGAGGCGCGACCAGACCGCGCCCGCACCCCCGCGGCGCAAGACGAGCCCGTGGAGACCGCTCAGGAACCCGAGCAGCAGCGGTAGGTGCAGCGCCTCTTGGCCGACCGCGATCGCGACCACGACCCGGTTCTGCTGGTGCCAGGCGAGCACCTCCTTGATCGGGTCCCCGTAGCCTGGCGCACCGGCCCAACCAAACATCGCGTTCTGGATCACCATCGACGCTGCAAACGCGATCGCCGTCGCGCCGACAACTCGCTCTCGGAGCGCTCGGGTCGGGGTGGTCCGCGTCGTTGCCGCTGTTGCGCTCATTCTGGGCTTCTCCCGGTTCCTGAGCTGGTCCATGCTGCTGCGAGCTTCGCCTGGACCGGGAGCTGCCGGTCCTCTAGCGCGGTGAGTTCTGCTGTCTGGGTTCTCGCGTCGGCGGCGTGGGTTAAGGGTTGCAATCGCCCCTCCGACCCCACTACCAACCCTCGGGGCGACCCAGAGTTTGGCTCGGTTGTTTTGGTGGTCGTAAAGGATCTCCAGCTTGGCTGCTTCGTACACTTCATCCTGGCCGACCTGCTCACGACGTTCCGGGTTCGCAACGCAACGAGACGTCGCGCACGACCGGCCCTTGTTTGTAGCTCTTGGTGAGAGCGGTTGTTGTGATCATGTGTCCAGCCTGAACCGGCCGGTGCGCCGCCGCATCGGGCGGACGGCCACGATCCGAAGTCCGAAGGGAGGCTGGCCGCTTCCGACGTTTGGCCTTTCGTTGGTTGTAGTGTCGACTTTCGTCGATGTTGCACGGGGGCCCTGAGCCGTACGCTCTAACTATGTCCTGGCTTCGCAGACTGTGGGCCCAGACCGCCCCCACGGCGATGCTGGCACCGAGCGACTCGGCTCATGCAGACAAGGTGGCGCCCAGGAGTGGTCGCGACTGGTCCGTCGACGCCGGTGCCTTCGTCATCGCCGCCGCTCTCGGCGCTCTCATCCTGAGCGTCCCCGTAGATGACGCCGCCAATCGGATGACCTCGGGGCAGGCGGCCACCGACCTCGCGCTCGGAGCCATCTGCTGTCTCTCCCTGTGGTGGCGGCGGCGCTGGCCGTTCGGTGTGGCGCTGGCTTGCGTCCTGTTGGGTGCATTCTCGACGTTTGGCACGGTGGCCGGCCTGTTCGCACTGTCCTCGCTGGCTGTGCACCGCCATGTCCGGCCCGCCCTGCTCGTGGCCGCTCTGTTCGTTCCGTCCGCAGTGGTGTGCTCGATCTGGCTCGGGCGGACCAACACCTGGTCGGTGGTGCTGCCGACGCTGGCGCTTGCCGCCGCCGCAACCGCATGGGGCATGTTCATCCGTGCCCGGCGTCAGCTCCTGTTCACCCTGCGCGACCGTGCCCAACGGGCCGAGGCCGATCAGCTCGTCCGCGCCGAACGTGCACGCCTGGCCGAGCGAACCCGCATCGCACGGGAGATGCATGACGTGCTCGCCCACCGCATCTCCCTGGTGGCGCTGCACGCCGGGGCGCTCGAGGTCGCACTCGACCTGCCTCCCGCTCAGGTGCGGGAGAGCGCAGCGCTGTTGCGGTTGACGGCCCACCAGGCGCTGGAGGAGCTGCGGGACGTGATCGGCGTGCTGCGGGAGGATCCGGGGCAGGAACGGCCATCGACGGTGCCACAACCGACGTTGGCTGACATTCCACGCTTGGTGGAAGAGACTCGCCGTTCCGGCGCAAAGATCGACTTCGAGATGCAGGTGGACAGTGCAGCTGCCGCACCCGGCCCCCTGGGTCGTGACGCCTATCGCATCGTGCAGGAAGCGCTGACCAACATCAGCAAGCACGCTCGCGGCACCCACGCCCAGGTTCGGGTGGCGGGAGCGCCGAACCGCGGCCTACACGTCAGCGTTCGGAACCCACCCGCAGTGGCCACCCACGACCGTCCGGCTCCGCCGGGTTCCGGCACCGGCCTCCTTGGTTTGCAGGAGCGGGTGACCCTGGCCAATGGCGTCCTGGTGCACGGACCGGACGCTTCCGGTGACTTCGTCGTCGAGGCCGACCTGCCGTGGTGAAGGTCCGGGTGCTACTGGTCGACGACGACGCGTTGGTGCGTGCCGGTCTCCGGATGATCCTGTCGTCGTCAGAGGAGCTGGAGGTGGTGGGCGAGGCTGCCGACGGCGCCGACGCCGTCGCGGCCGTGCGGGCGCATCGACCCGATGTCGTCCTGATGGACATCCGGATGCCCGGGATGGACGGCATTGCCGCCACGTCGGCCCTACGCCGCCTTGCGACTCCGCCGCACGTGATCGTCCTGACCACATTCCAGGCCGACGAGCATGTCATGAACGCGCTTCGGGCCGGCGCCGACGGGTTCCTGTTGAAAGACACCGCGCCCACGGAGATCGTCAATGCAGTGCGCCTCGTGGCTGCGGGAGAAGCGATGCTCTCACCGTCGGTCACCCGCACACTTCTCTCTCACCTCGGCGATGACGAAATGACAGATCGCCGTCGCTTCGCGGCCCAGCGCCTGGCGTCGCTCACGGACCGGGAGCGGGAGGTCGCGATTGCTGTGGGGTCCGGCGCATCCAACGCCGAGGTTGCCGCATCTCTGTTCATGAGCGAGGCCACCGTCAAAGCGCACGTCTCGCGTCTTCTCACCAAGCTCGAGGTCACGAACCGGGTGCACATCGCGATTCTCGTGCACGACGCGCAATCGTGACTTGACCGCCATCTCCCTGAGCGCCTTCCCAGGCGGGCTATTGGCCCGGGCCGACTCCAGCGCGAGGTCGGGCTCCGCGAGCTAGCGAACCGGCCTTGGAAGGGTTCCGCTCAGAGTCTGCGATCGGGCGACGCTCGGCGCCGACACATCACGACGGGCGCGGCGCTCGTGGCGGTCGTGCAGGCCTGTGGGGCTCGGAAACCTACGCGTGGGTGCTGACCAGGCACAATGGCACCACCCTGGACGCTCGTGTTCCACACCTTGGGACTACCGCGCCTGCGGTGACATCTCACATCGCCTGTTGGCCGACGTTGGTGTCGGAACGGTGTACTTGTGTCGGACTGGCAACCAACAGTACACGCTGCCGCACCGCCGCTGACCAGGCGAAACAGCGATTCCAAGTGTGTCGGAGGGGCGACTTCAACCCTGAGTACACGCGCTCCTTGGAGCGGTGAACTGGTCGCCGCATGACCCGAAGCACCCTGATCCGGATCCCTTTCGTGGCTGTTCGGACCCCAGGGACCGCCTTGTGCGACGTCGACAATCTGCTTTCCCTCCCGTATCACACGTGATACGATCTTGCCATGTCCGAAGTCTCAATCCGAGAACTCCGCAACCACGGCGGCGACGTCGTGGACCGAGTCGCCAAAGGCGAACACCTCACAATCACGCGCTCCGGCAAGCCAGTGGCCGAGCTGCGACCACTTCGCCCCCAACCAAAATCGTTGGACGCGATCCTTGCCAGCCACCGGCAACTTCCACCCGTCGACCCCGACCAGCTACGCCACGACCTCGACCAGATCCTCGACCCCGCCCTCTGAACCATGCCCCACGGGATCCTCGACACCAGCACGCTCATCCTGCTCGGGCGGATCGAAGATATCGACCAACTCCCCACCGAACCACTGATCA
>JAOUGG010000133.1 GCA_029857855.1 Acidimicrobiia bacterium
CGATCCGACGGGTGAGGCGTCGCCGCGTCCTCAGGCGTCGGAATCCGCGTTGTCGTCTGCGTTCGTCGAGCCGAAGAACTCGGCGACCAGCTCCTCCACGATCTCCACGTCGCGGGGATCGGGGTCGCTGCGGTGGAAGGTGGCGAGCACCCGGTCGACGGTGTCGTCGATCGGGCCGATCGGGCCGGGCAGGTTGCGGCGCTGGATCTCGGCCCGCAGCGTGGCCAGCGTCGTGAGCATCGTGGCCACGACCGAGGCGTCGTCGGCTCCGTGGCGACGGACCGGATCGAACGCCTGCTCCAGGAACTCGCCGTGGGTGATGAGGCGGCGGATCAGGGTACGGTCGTCGACCTCGCGGGTACTCGACTCGGTCGGGTACTCCCAGATGGTGAGCAGGACGACGCCCAGGTTGACGATGATGTCGTTGGCGGTGTTCGGGTCGTTGACCCCGGGGGACAGGGCCCGCAGGGCGATGTCGGTGAGCTGCAGGATGCCGTAGCCGATGTCTGTCTGCAGGGTGCGCTCGTCGCCGATGGCGTAGGCGCCCGCGGCCCGATCGAGACAGCGGGTCCTGGCGCCCTGATCGCCGGGGATCGGGGCCACCCACGCCAGTGGCGAGTCCTTCATCACGAAGACTCCAACCGGTGCGATGAGCCGAACGACCGACCCGTCGGGGGCGGCGCAGATCAGGCGGTCCTCGTCGATCTGTTCCACCCAGCCCGACCGTGGGGCCGGGATCGCCAACGCCTTCTCAGCCGGCCCCGAGGCGGCGTACTCGGCGGTCGGCGGTACCGCCACCTGCTGGCCCGGCCGCTGCAGGAGCAGCCGGTCGGCCCGCTGGTGGATGGCGTCGACCGTTTCGTCGGTTATGGACTGGGCCACCGAACCGATGCGCAGGCTGTTGGTGAGTGCATCGACCGATCGGAGCACGGCGATCAGGGACAGCACCCCGAGGGTGACGGCCAGGAGCACCGACAGGTGCGGCGCCAGAGCCAGGCCGTCGGCCAGCGTGCGGGTTTCGCGAAGGACCAGCAGGCAGTACACGGCGGTTCCCAGCACGAGCCCGATGGCGATCTGCTGGGTGCGGTTGCTCGTCCATCCCCGCAGCGTCCGGGGCGAGAACTGCGAAGAGGCCAGCTGCACCGCAACCAGCACGAGCGACAGCAGCAGCGTGACCGACGAGATCAGGCCGCCGGCGATGGCGCTCAGGATCGAACGTCCCCCTTCGACACTCGTGGTGAGTGTGGTCGGAATCGCCGCGTCGTCGAGACGCCCGTCGATGGCGGTCATGGCCTGAGCCACGACGATCGCCCCGAGCACGAAGACCAGCGGTATGAACAGCAGCCCGTCGGCGAAGTTGTGGACGGCCTGGCGGAGTCGAACCATGAGGATGGACGGTACCCCACCGAGCCGCCCGGCAAACGATTGGCCGGGGCTCGCCGGTAGCGTTGAGTCGTGCACCGTCGGCCGGGTCATGCCCGCCATCTCTACTGGACGGTGTTCGTCTTCTCCGGTGCGGCCCTCACCCTGATCGGGCCCGCCCTCACCGAGCTGCGGGAGCGCACCGGTACCGGCATCGGTGACATCGGCGTGTTGTTCGTGGCACTGTCGCTGGGCGGCGTGGTGGGATCGCTGGTGGCCGGCCATCTGCTCGACCGGTTCGACGGTCACCGGATCTACGCCGCGGCCGCCGTGTCGATGGCCCTGGGGCAGGCGTCGGTGCCGTTCCTCGATTCGATCCAGGCTCTTACGGTCGCCTTCGCGGTGATCGGGCTCGGGGCGATGGCGCTCGGCACCGCGTCGAACGCCCTGATGATGTGGTGGCGCGACGCCGATGTCGGGCGCGGTCTCAACGTGTTGCACCTCTGCTTCGGGGTCGGCGCCATCGTCGCTCCGTTGCTGGCGCTGATCGCGGTCGATCTGGCGTTTTGGTGCTCGGCGGCCGCAGTCGGCCTGTTCGGACTGGTGGCGTTGACGATCGACTCGCCGGAACCGGTCCACGTCAAGCGCGACGATCAGATGAACACCACGGTCCCGGTGGTGGCCCTCGCCGCGGTCTTCTTCGCCTTCTACGTCGCCTTCGAACTCGGCTATTCGGGTTGGCTGCACACCTACGGGGTCGAGCGCGGGCTCTCGATCGCCGCCGCGTCGTGGCTCAACTCGGCGTTCTGGATCGCGTTCACGCTCGGCCGGGCCGCCGTTGCCTTCCGCCGGGTTCTGCCCGCGCCCAAAGTGGTGGTGACCGGCAGTCTTGCGGTGGCGGTCGGCGGGAGTGTGCTGCTCGTGCTGGGCGGTGCCGGTGTCGGTCCGCTGATCTGGATCGGCACGATCCTGGCCGGTCTGGGGGCGGCAGCCCAGTTTCCGATGATGATGACGTATCTGGATCGGCGCATCGTCACCACCGGTCGGTTCACCTCGATCTTGCTGGCCTCGGCGGCCGGCGGCAACCTGACTGCGCCATGGCTCATCGGTCGGGCCATCGATTCGTGGGGTCCGATGTCGCTCATGTGGGCCGCCCTCATCATCGCCTCGGCGCTGTCGCTGGTGTTTGCCGCTCTCAACCGCCTCTTGGGCGGGTAGAACTGGCCCGTCCTTGGCCACTTGGCTAAAATTGCCCGATTGACCGGTGTCGGCCGAAGGGGGTTCCATGGCCTACGGAGTTGAGCAGCAGCCGGATCTTCCTCCGGTGACCGATTGGGTCAACGACTGGGACTGGCTCGACGACCAGTGGGGATCCAACGCGATCGACATCTGGAACGAGGTCCGGGAGCAATGCCCGATGGCCTCGACCGAGCGCTACGGCCGGGCCTACATGCCCGTGACCATGGAGGCGGTCACCCAGGTCTCCCACGACACCGAACACTTCTCGTCGATCTGGGTCAACGTCAGCCGCCCCGAGGCGCCGCGGTCGCCGGCCCCGCCGATCACCTCGGACCCGCCCGATCACCACGGCCACCGTCGGCTCCTCCTCCCGTCGTTCAACCCGAAGAACATCGCCACGATGGAGGACGACCTCCGCATGTTCTGCCGCGACCTGATCGCCGAGATCGGCGACAGCGAGTCGGCCGACGCCGCCGAGCAGTACTCCCAGCACATCCCGGTCCACGGGATCTGCCGTCTAACCGGCCTCCCCGAGTCCGACGCCGACCTGTTCCGCGACTGGATCTACCGCAACTTCCAGTTGGCACCGCGTGACAACCGGATCCGGCTCGAGGTCATGACCGAGATGGGGGCCTACGTCGACCAGATTCTGCAGGACCGCCTGGCCAATCCGACCGACGACATGATGACCATGATCGCCAACGCCGAGATCGACGGGCAGCCCGTCGACTGGACATTGAAGGTCGGTTACGTCCGCCTGCTCATCGTTGCCGGGATCGACACCACCTGGAGCGCCATCGGGTCCGGGCTGTGGCACTTCGCCCAACACCCCGACGAGGTGGCCCGGCTCGTGGCGGTCGTCAACGACGACATGCTGTGGCAGACGGCCAGCGAGGAGGTGCTGCGGTACTACGCGCCGGTCACCATGGCCCGCAAGGTCATCGGCGACACCGAGGTGGCGGGCTGCCCGGTGCGCTCCGGTGAGCAGATGCTGTTGCCGTTCCCGGCGGCCAACCACGACCCGGCGGCCTTCGAGAACGCCGGCGAGTTCCAGCTCGACCGGGCCCGCAACCGCCACGTGGCGTTCGGCCTGGGCATCCACCGCTGCGTCGGCTCGAACCTGGCCCGCCTTGAACTGCTGGTGGCGCTCCAGGAATGGCTGCGGGCGTTCCCGAACTACCGGCTCGACGAGTCGAAGACCACGACCTGGGCCAACGGTCAGGTCCGAGGACCACGAAACATCCCGGTCCTGCTTCGCTGACCGGCGGGTCGACGGCACCGCCGGCACGGTGACCGTGCTCGACGGCTGACCGTACGGTCCGGGCGCATCCAGGACGGTTTGTGGTCCGTAACCTTCAGTGGTGAGCTCCATTCCTGATTCTCCACGCGATGCCATGGCTCCGTTGCCGGAGCGGGTCGAGGTGGCTGTGGTCGGCGCCGGCCTGGCCGGCCTTGCCGCCGCCCGGGCGCTGCACCAGGCCCGACGGGAGGTGCTGGTGCTCGAAGCCTCCGACGGTGTCGGCGGCCGGGTTCGCACCGACGTCGTCGAGGGCCACCGCCTCGATCGCGGGTTCCAGGTCCTGCTGACCGCCTACCCGGAACTCGACCGCCAGTTCGACGTCGACGCACTCCGCCTCCGCCGGTTCGAACCGGGTGGGCTCGTGTGGCTCGGCGACGGCCTGCACCTGCTCGGCGATCCGCTGCGGCGACCCCGCACGCTTGTGCCGTCGGCAACAGCCCCGGTCGGCTCGGTGCTCGACAAAGCCCGCATTCTCCGCCAGCGGATCCGGTTGACCACGACCGGCGCCCCCGAGCTGCTCCGAGGCGACGACATCGCCACGATCGACGCCCTCCGCAACGACGGGTTCAGCGAGAAGATGATCGAAAGGTTCTTCCGCCCACTGGTCGGTGGCATCCAGCTGGATCCGTCGTTGTCGACGAGCCGCCGGATGTTCGACGTGGTGCTCCGAAGCCTCCTGACCGGCGATGCCGCCGTCCCGGCCGACGGGATGGGTGCCATTCCGGCCCAGCTGGCGGCCGGTTTGCCGCCCGACGCGATCCGCCTCGACACTCGTGTGACGAAGGTCGAGCCCGGCGCCGTCGTGGTGGCCGGCGATCGCCGTGTCGAGGCGGGGCGGGTGGTGGTGGCGGCCGAGGGGCCTGCCGCGGCCGAACTCCTCGATATCCCGAAGGTCGGCTCCAATCCGGCGACCTGTGTCTGGTTCGCCACGCCCTCCCCGCCGCAGTGTGACCGGTTCATCGTGCTCGACGGAACGGGTCGGGGGCCGGCGCTGAACGTGGCGGTGATGAGCGAGGTGGCACCGAGCTATGCGCCGGAAGGTTCGTCGGTCATCGCGGCGGCCTGCCCCGGCGTCGAGGACGCCGGTGCCGAACCTGCGGTTCGGCGGCAACTGCGGGCCATCTGGGGTGACGGTGTCGACGGGTGGCGCCATCTCCGGACCGACGTCATCGCGCACGGTCAGCCTGATCAGCGGCCCCCGTTCTCGCCGAAGCAGCGGGTGGCCCTTGGCAACGGCCTGTTCGTGTGCGGCGACCACCGCGACACAGGTTCGATCCAGGGTGCCCTGTACTCGGGGCGACGCTGCGGCGAGGCCGTCGTCGCCGACCTGACATGACGCCGCCGCAGCCCGCCCCCGTTGAGCCGGTCACGGCCGAACCGCCACCGCTCGATCGCCGTCCGGTCCTTCGCCAGCGGTGGTGCGAATTGGCCTACTTCCACTGGCGCTACGACGCTGCCGACGTGCAGGCGTTGCTCCCGCCCGGCGTCACCGTCGACACCTTCGACGGCAGCGCATGGGTCGGGCTCATCCCGTTCGTGATGCGTGATGTCGCCATCGGGCCGACGCCCCCGGTTCCCTGGCTCGGAACGTTCATCGAGATCAACGTCCGCACCTATGTCGTCGATCCGACCGGCCGTCGGGCCGTGTGGTTCTTCTCCCTCGACGTGCCCCGCCTGGCCATCGTCGGGGTCGCCCGATCGGTGTTCGCCCTCCCGTACTGCTGGTCGGCCGCCGATCATGTCGTCGATCACCGACCCGATGGTTCTCGCCACCGGTACCGGATGCGTCGACGGTGGCCCGGAGCCCGTCCCGGCGCGCGGCCGTCGGCCGACATGCGGTTCACCGTCGGCGACGCCATCCCGGCCGCCGAGGTGAGCGAGCTGGACCATTTCCTGAGCGCCCGGTGGGCGCTGCTGACCAGTCGGCGTGAGCGCCTGCTCTACGGTCGGGTCCACCACGAACGCTGGCCGCTCCACCGAGTGACGGATCATGCCATCACCCAGAACGTGGTCGAGGCGGCCGGGCTCCCCACCCCCGCCGGACCCGTGCACGCCCTCTACGCACCCGAGGTCGGGGTGAGCATCCCCTGGATCGAAACCGTCGATGCCGCCGCGCCGGCCCGAAAGGATCAGTCATGAACGAACGAGCCCCCGAGCAGATCGATATGGAGGGCCGGTCGGTCCTGATCGCCGGTGCCACCGGCGGACTGGGGTCGGCCATCGCCGCCGACCTGGCCGCCCGGGGAGCGAAGCTGACGCTCGTCGCCCGCCGCCCCGACCCGCTGGCGGCTCTCGAGATCGACGGGCGAACGGTCGCCCTGGACCTCCGCACCGCCACGGCCTGCCAAGCCGCCGTCGACGCCGCGGTCGAGCACGGCGGTGGCCGCCTCGACGTGGTGGTCAACGCCGTCGGTGTCGTTGCGTTCGGTTCGATCGATGAACTTTCGGTCGACGCCATGGAGGAGCTGTTCCTGACCAACACGTTCGTACCGATCATGCTGGCCCGGGCCGCCCTGCCCGTCATGGGCGAGGGCGGTGTCCTGGTGAACATCTCCGGTGTGATCGCCGAGAAGAACCTGCCTGGCATGGCCGCCTATGGTGCGTCGAAGGCCGCCGTGCGATCGTTCGACGAGGCGCTCGGTCGCGAGGCCCGCCGGCGGAAGATCCGGGTTGTCGACGCCCGACCGCCCCACACCGAGACCGGTCTCGCCGCCCGGGCGATCGAGGGTCGGGCTCCATCGTTTCCGGCGGGTCTCGCCCCGGCCGCCGTTGCGGCCCGCATCTGCGAGGCGATTGTCACCGACGGCATCTCCGACCTCCCGAGCGGGTCCTTCACCGAATGAC
>JAOUGG010000134.1 GCA_029857855.1 Acidimicrobiia bacterium
ATGGCCCGGTGTCTCGTCCCACCAGACCGAGGCATCACACGTCAGCGCCGGCTCTGCGTGGCGATTGCCTCGCTGTTCGAAGACGACCACATCGCGATCGTCGAGCAACGGGGATTCCGAGAGCCACCAGACGGAGTCGAGCGAGCTGTCGCCCGGTCCACCGGCGGTGAAGACAACCGGATCCGGCGCGGTGTCCTCGCTGCGGCTCCGCAGAATGATGTAGGGCAGCCGGATCTGCCGGCCGCCGGGCTCATTGTAGTTTTCCGGCACGACCAGCTCACCACAATCGATGCCGACCGAATCGGGAACGGCGATCGGGCATTCGGTCGGACGGGTCCGCTCGCTGTCAGGGCCCGACCCAGAGAAGAGCAACCCGAGAAACGCTGTAGCCACCAACAACTTGAGCACGAGTCGATCGAGCACCCGGCACCTCCTCAGGGGTCAGCTTCAACGATGGTCCGGAGGGGCGGAAGGGCATTGCGTCCCGCCCGCAGCGGGGTCGCCACTCGCCCGGCACGGTGATGCCCGAATCGACCCGAAATTGCCCGCACGCCGATCTGGACCCGAACAGCTCTGTTCTGTATAGTGGAATCGTTCTGCATCGTGGAATCCAGGAGGAAGCCGGGCACTGAGGCCGGATCCGCCTGGTCGGACCCGTCGGGCCGCAACCAGGCGGCGAACAACGCACTGAAGAGAGTAAAAAGGTTGTGATGGCAGCGGACCAGCAGGCCGCCGCCCGTCGACCACAAGAAACCGGAGACGAAGTGTCCTTTCCCACCGACCTTGCGATCGCCAAGGCAGCACATCTCAAGCCCCTCACCGAGATCGCCGAAGCGTCAGGTATCCCCACCGAACTCCTCGAGCCATACGGCTCCGGTGCGGCCAAGATCAAGCTCGATGCCATCGAGGCGATGTCGGATCGCCCGAGGGCCAAATACGTCGTGGTCTCTGCCATCACCCCGACCCCTCTGGGTGAGGGCAAGACCACGACTACTGTCGGTCTGGGACAGGCGTTCCAGCACATCGGCTCGTCGGCCACCATCGCCATCAGGCAGCCGTCGATGGGCCCGACGTTCGGCATCAAGGGCGGCGCCGCCGGCGGCGGCTACTCCCAGGTGGTGCCGATGGAGTTGTTCAACCTCCACCTCACCGGCGACATGCACGCAGTGACGGCGGCCCACAACCTGTGCTCAGCCATGCTCGACGCCCACCTCTACCATGGCAACGAGTCGGGCATCGATGTGCACAACATCACGTGGCGCCGTGTGCTCGATGTCAACGACCGGGCGCTGCGCAACGCGGTGATCGGTCTGGGCGGGCGCCTCGACGGAGTACCCCGAGAAACGGGATTCGACATCACCGCCGCCTCCGAGGTCATGGCCGCGCTGGCCCTGTGCTCCTCGCTGCAGGATCTACGGGCCCGGATGGGCCGCATCGTGCTGGGCTACACACCCGACGGCACTCCGGTCACCGCCGAGGAGATCGGCGCGGCCGGCGCTATGACCGTCATCCTCAAGGAGGCGATCAAGCCGAACCTGATGCAGACGCTCGAGAACACGGCTGCCCTCGTCCACACCGGCCCCTTCGGGAACATCGCCACCGGCAACTCGTCGATCGTGGCCGACCAGGTCGGTATCCACATGAACGAATTCCTCCTCACCGAGGCGGGCTTCGGGGCCGACATGGGCGCCGAGCGGTTCTTCAACATCAAGTGCCGTTATTCGGGCATCGCCCCCGACGCCGCCGTTCTCGTCGCCACCGTCCGGGGACTGAAGGCCCACTCCGGCAACCACAACATCGTGGCCGGCCGCCCGCTGCCCGAGGCCCTCCTGGTCGAGAACCCCGACGAGGTCCACCAGGGAGGCGCCAACCTCCGCAAGCAGCTGGAGAACATGAGGGTCCACGGCGTCACCCCGGTCGTGGCGATCAACGCCTTCCCCGGCGATCACGACGGCGACATTGCGGCCATCAAGGAGATCGCCACCGAGTACGGGGCCCGGGCCGCCGTCTCCACCCACTTCGCCGACGGCGGCAAGGGTGCAGCCGAGCTGGCCACCGCGGTCAAGGAGGCCGCCGAAGAGGAGTCGAACTTCTCGGTTCTGTACCCCGACGAGATGCCGCTTCGGGACAAGATCCGCACCGTGGCCGAGAAGGTCTACGGCGCGGACGGTGTCGAGTTCTCGCCCGCGGCGTCCAAGCAGATCGACACCTACGAGGCCGCAGGCTTCGGCAACCTCCCCGTCTGCATCGCCAAGACCCATCTCTCCATCTCGTCCGATCCGAAGCTGAAGGGCGCCCCGACCGGCTGGACCCTGCCGGTGCGGGAGGTCCGGGCCTCGGTGGGCGCAGGATTCGTCTACCCCATCTGCGGCGACATGCGTACCATGCCCGGCCTCGGCAAGAATCCGGCGGCCATGTCGATCGACATCGACGAGAACGGCGAGATCGTCGGGCTCAGCTGATCGCTCGATAGACGCCACTCACAACACCAGTCCAATCCACGAAAGCCAGGAGCCCTCATGCTCAACCGGAGCAGGATCACCTCGCACGAATCGTCGGCCGATGCCGAACACCGCAGGAACCTGATCGCCAATCTCACCTTCGAGGTGGTGCCGCTGTCGAGCCTTGACGCCGCGATCGAGGCGCTCCCGCCGGCCTCCAAGGTGTCGGTGACCTGTTCGCCGGTCAAGGGCATCGCCGCCACCATGGAGCTGACCGAGCAGATCCGCAATCTCGGCCACGAGGCGATCCCGCACATCGCCGCCCGGATGGTGGAGAGCAAGCCGCACGTTACCGAGATCGCCAACTGGCTGCGCACCGAGCAGATCGGCCGCATGTTCCTCGTCGGCGGTGACGCCGATCCGCCCCACGGCCCCTACGCGGCTGCCGTCGACTTTCTCGCCGACCTTCTCGATGCCGGTCCCGAGCTGCACACCGTCGGCGTCACGTCCTACCCGGACGGCCACGTCGCCATCGCCGGCGATGCCCTCCACCGGGCGCTCATCCGCAAGCAGCAGGTCCTGGCCGAGGCAGGGGTGCGTGGCTATGCCAGCACCCAGATGTGCTTCAACCCGAATCGCATCGTGTCGTGGATCGAACAGGAACGGGCGAATGGCATGGATCTGCCGATCCACCTGGGTATCCCCGGCGTCATCGACCGGGCCAAACTGATGACGATGGGCGCCCGCCTCGGTATCGGGGCGTCGCTCGGCTACCTCAAGAAGAACCGCAGGGCGATCACCAAACTGGTGACGATGACACATTACGACCCCAACGACCTCCTGGAGCCGCTCTCGCCGCACCTCACAAGGTTGGACGTCGAGGATCTGCACTGCTTCACCTTCAACCAGGTGGAGGCCACCGAGGCCTGGCGTCAGACCCACCTCGACTGAACGCGGGGTCTGACCGGCACTCCGCACCGCCCCGTCTCGCCGACAGCCGGTTCCCTCCTGTTCTGCGCGTACCGCGCGCCGTCAGCGACGCGGGACACGCGCACAACCCCGGTGGGAACGGCCGATGGTGAGACCGTCGCTGGGAACCTGCCAAGGATGGGCCATCAACGGGCGGGAGCCGACTTTCGTCGTATCGCGCGCCAAACGCCGAGTCGTGAGCGATACGGTTCGGGGTCGGACACCCGTCCGCAGTCCTCGAAACCGAACGCCATCAGGCGCCTCGCACGAAAGCACGCTGAGTTTGGACTCCGACCACACGACGGGCGCGGCGATTCCCACCGCGGATGAGACCAGCGAACTCGGGCCGCTGATCCCGGCCTCCAACACCGCCGCCGCGGCGTGGGCGCTGTTCACCGGCATCGGCCTGATGATGATCGGCAACGGCCTGCAGGGAACCCTCGTCGGCATTCGTTCCGAGCAGGCGGGTTTCGGCACCAACACCATCGGCATCGTGATGAGCGGCTACTTCGTCGGCATTCTCGTGGGAAGCCGGGCCGCCACCAAGGCACTCAGATCGGTCGGCCACATCCGGGTGTTCGCCGCCCTGGCGTCGCTCGCCTCGACGGCCACCCTCGTTTACCTCCTGACCGTCAATCCGGTGGCCTGGGGCCTGATGCGTTTCGCCATGGGCTTCTGCATGGCCGGGTTGTACGTGGTGGCCGAGTCGTGGATCAACGACCTGGCCACCAACGCCAACCGTGGGCGCATGCTCGCTTTCTACATGGTGGTGTCGATGGGCGGGTTCGCCGTCGGGCAGCTCCTCCTCAACATTCCGGATCGCACCGGCGTCCAGCTGTTCCTCATCTCGTCGGTCCTGATCTCGCTGGCCCTGGTGCCGACGTCGCTTTCCGCGTCGAGTTCGCCGCCAACGCTGACCCCCGACATCATGTCGATCCGGGATCTGGCGGCGATCGTGCCGACGGGCATCGTGGTCTCCGTACTCGTCGGGATGGCCAACGGCGCACTCATCGGCATGGGTGCCGTGTACGCCACCCGGGCCGGGCTCGGCCCCGGGGAGGTTTCGCTCTTCATGGGGGCACCCATGATCGGCGGCGTCATCGGCCAGTTCCCCGTCGGCCTCCTGGCCGACCGCTTCCCGAGACGGCCCATCATGATCGCGCTGGGCTTCATCGCCGCCGTCGCGGCGACCGCGCTGCTGATCGTCGACTCCGGCTCCGTCCCCGGCTACTTGTTGATGTTCATCATCGGCACCTGCACGTTCCCGCTCTACTCACTCTCGATCGCCTACACCAACGACTGGATCCAGCCGGAACAGATCCTCGGAGCAAGCGCCGCCCTGGTCACCACCAATGCCGTCGGTGCCACCGTCGGTCCCTTTCTCGCCACAGTTCTGATGAACACGTTCGGTCCACCGCAGTACTTCGTCTCGCTCATCATCACCCACGCCGCCGTCGGCCTGTACGTGGTCTACCGGGTTCTGACCAAACCCGGTTCGATGATCCCCCGGCCGAAGGATTTTCGACCGTACCCGGCCCGAGCCTCGGCGGTCGCGGTCTTTCTCCTACCCCGTCGAACCCGACGCAACGGAGCGTGAACAAGTCTCGGAGTTTGGGCGTCCGGCGGCCACTTCGCTCTGGATTTCCGGTCGGTTTCATGATACGGTACAGTTCCACATCGTGGCACAGAGGCCTTTCGGCGATTCCGAGCGGTCGCCTGGCCCGGCCGGATCGTGCCGTAGCGGCGGACCCGGACCCCGTGGTCGTGCACGTCGATCCCGACGTCATGAACATCCGCGGTCGAACCAGTACGCTTGACCAGAATTGCAGGAAAACGGTTGAACTCGTTTCGGGTTGTAGGGGAGAACGCCAATGTCTGACAATCAGACCGCCGATGCGGCGATCGACGACGAAGACGACATCGATCTTGCGTCGCTGAGTGACGAGGATCTTTGTGCCCAAATGCACGACGATCTCTACGACGGCCTGGCCGACGAGATCACCGACGGAACCAACATTCTGCTCGGTCGGGGTTGGTCGGCCGACAGGGTTTTGAACGAAGCCCTGGTCGAGGGGATGCGCATCGTCGGCATCGACTTCCGCGACGGCATTCTCTTCGTACCCGAGGTGCTGCTCGCCGCCAATGCCATGAAGGCGGGCATGTTCATTCTCCGCCCGCTGCTGGCCGAGACCGGGGCGGAGCCCATCGGCAAGATGGTCATCGGGACCGTGAAGGGCGACATCCACGACATCGGCAAGAATCTCGTTGCCATGATGATGGAAGGAGCCGGTTTCGAGGTGATCGATCTTGGCATCAACACCGATGTCGACGGCTTCCTCAACGCGCTGACCGAACACAAACCGGACATCCTCGGGATGTCGGCGTTGTTGACGACGACGATGCCCTACATGAAGGTCGTCATCGACACCCTGATCGAGAAGGGCGTGCGGGAGGACTACATCGTGCTCGTCGGCGGTGCCCCCCTCAACGAGGAGTTCGGCGAGGCCATCGGCGCCAACGCCTATTGTCGTGACGCCGCGGTGGCCTCCGAGACCGCCACCAAGCTCGTGGCCGAGCGCCGAGCCGCGGCATAGCACCCGTGGACGGCGATCTGTATAGCAGTCGCACCCCCGCGACGTTTGCCGAAGGCAAACTCGACCGCGATCCGCGAAGCGGTCGCACCCCCGCGACGTTTGCCGAAGGCAAACTCGACCGCGATCCGCGAAGCGGTCGCACGCCCGCGGTGTTGATACTTGCGTGCGGGGCCCTGGCGCGCGAACTGCTGGCCGTTTCCAAGCTCAACGAACTCTCCAACGTGACCGTGGAGTGCCTCCCGGGCGAGTACCACATGCGGCCCGAGAAGATCGTGCCCGCACTCGAGGCCCGCCTGTCGGAACACCTGAACGGCGACACCGACGCTCACGGAGGGGCGGACCGCTACGACACCATCTTCATCGGCTACGGCGACTGCGGCACCGGTGGCGCGCTCGACCGGTTCTGCGCCACGCACGGCCTGCAACGACTCCCCGGGGATCACTGTTACCAATTCTTCGCCGGCCACGAGCACTTCCTCCAGATGCACGACGCCGAGCCGGGAACCTTCTACCTGACCGACTACCTGGCCAAACACTTCGATCGGTTCGTCGTCGAGGCCCTCGGGATCGACACACATCCCGAATTGGCCGAACTCTACTTCGGCAACTACCGCCGGATGATATACCTGTGCCAACACGCCGATCCGGCGGTCGAGGCCAAGGCCAGGGAGGCGGCGCGGTTTCTCGGACTCGACTTCGAAGTCGTCTTCACCGGCTACGGGGAGCTGGAGTCGACCGTC
>JAOUGG010000918.1 GCA_029857855.1 Acidimicrobiia bacterium
GATCACCGAGATCCCCGTCAGCTCCAGCACCGGTCCAGTCACGGTTCGCAGCGTAGTGGCTTGCACCGTTCATGTTCACCACCGGTCCACGTCCGTCAACCGGGTAGAGTGGTGTCTCGTCGGTCGTGACCGGCCCTGATCAAAAATGCCTCTCACTGTCGGTCTCCCCATCATCGCGATTCTGCTCGCAGCCAACGGATTCTTCGTCGCCGTCGAGTTCGCGCTCGTCGCCTCGGATCGTTCGAAGCTCCAGTCGATGGCCGACGAGGGGCGGTTCTCGGCCCGGGCGGCGATGAGTGCCAGGAAACGGCTGTCGTTCCATCTGTCCGCCGCACAACTGGGTATCACCGTCACCAGCCTGATCCTCGGCTTCCTGGTCGACGATCTCATCGGCCCGCTGATCGATCCGATCCTCGATCCGATCCCGATTCTCAGCGGACCGACGTCGTCGGTCGTTGTCGCCCTGGCCGTGGCCAGCGCGTTTCAGATGATCATCGGCGAGCTCTTTCCCAAGGCCCTCGGCGTCTCCCGGCCGGAAGCGGTGGCCATGGCGTTGGCTCCCGTCGCCCTGGTCGTCCACGGAGCCTTCAGCCCGGTGATCCGGGTGTTCAACGAAGCGGCCAACTGGACCGTGCGCCGGTTCGGGATCGAGCCTCAGGAGGAGCTGGCCGAGCTTCGCTCGCTGGAGGAACTCGAGTACCTCATCCACAGCTCAGGTGAGTCCGGCGCGATCGACTCGGAGGCCCGAGCCATCCTGACCCGCACGATCCGTTTCGGTGACAAGACGGCGGCCGACGCCCTGACCCCTCGCGTCCACGTCGAAGCGATCCAGGCCGACGCCACGGTGGCCGATCTCATCGCCCAGGCCCGGGATTCGAGCTACTCACAGTTCCCCGTGTACGACAGCGATCTCGACGACATCCGCGGTGTCGTGGAGGTGGCCTCCGTGTTCGAACTCCCGGTCGCCGAACGCCTCGACAAGCCGATTCTCGACATCGTGACCGAGCCGTTCGTCGTTCCCGAGACGAGGGACCTCGTCGACATACTGGCCGACTTCCGGGCGCTCGAATCACGGTCGCCCATGGCCGTCGTGATCGACGAACACGGAGGGACGGCCGGCATCCTGACCCTCGAGGACGTGCTCGAGGAGATCGTCGGCGACGTCGATGACGAATACGACGAACCGGTCGGACTGACCGCCGGCGTCGCTCCCGGCGTCTTCGTTCTGGCCGGCACACTGCATCCCGACGAGGTCGAGGAGGCCTGCGGATTCGGGGTGCCCGAGGGCGACTACGAGACCATCGCCGGGTTCGTGCTCGCTCAACTCGGTCGTATACCCGAGGCCGGCGACGGCCTGGTTCACGACGGCTGGCAGATCGAGGTCGGCGAGATGGACGGGCGGCGTATCGCGTCGCTCCGTGTCGAGGCGCCCGAGGACCAGGACGAGGCAGCCGAAAAGAGCGACGAGCGGTCCGCCGGCAATGTCGGGAGCGGCTCATGATCGCGCTTGCTGTGGCATTGCCGGTGGCTGCGGTGATGGGCGTGACCGGCCTCCTGGCCGTCGAGGCCATGAGCCCGACGGCGATCGCCGTGGCCCTGAGCACAAGCGCTCTGCTCATCGTGCTCAACGGACTGTTCGTGGCCTACGAGTTCGCCGTTGTTGCCGCCCGGCGATCGGCATTCGAGGAGGATCAGGCCGGCAACGGCCCGATCGTCCGGGCGGCCAGGGCGAGCCTCAGCGACCTGTCGATGCAGCTGGCCGGCGCCCAGCTCGGCATCACCATCGCCTCGCTGGCGTTGGCACGCATCGGCGAGCCGGCGCTCGAGGCCATCCTCGTGCCTCGCCTCGACGGCTTCATCAGCGCCGAGTGGGCCGAGAATCTGAGCTTCGCCCTGGCATTGGCGATCTTCACGTTCCTGCACCTGATCTTCGGTGAGATGGTCCCGAAGAACATCGCGTTGACCGAGCCGGAGAAGACCCTGCGTTTCGCCGTGCTTCCCTACCGTCTGTACCTCGTGATCTTCCGGCCGATCGTCTGGTTGCTGAACGCCATCGCCAACGGCATGGCCCGGCTGGTCGGCATCGAACCACGCGACGAGATCATGACCGTTCACACCGCATCGGAGCTGTCGGCCATCGTCCACCACTCCCAGC
>JAOUGG010000919.1 GCA_029857855.1 Acidimicrobiia bacterium
CGAACTGCTGAGTATCGCCCGGAAGGTCGTGGAGCAGGCCCGGTCCGGCGAGGAGATCGAGGTGGCCTGCTCCCGCAGCCGGTCGACCTCGATCAAGGCCTACCAGGGCGAGGTCGAGTCGCTGACCACGGCCGAGAACCTGGCCGTCGGGGTCCGGGTGCTCGTCGACGGGCGTGAGGGATTCGCCAGTGCCGGATCGATCAACGCCGACGTGGTTGAGGCTGCGCTGGCCGACGCCCGCGACAACGCCCGATTCGCCGAGGTCGATCCCCACGCCGGCATCGCTCGTCCCGACGGCGTGGAGCCGGTCGACATCGACCAGTGGCGCGACGGCGTCGACGCCACGCCGATCGACGACAAGATCGCCGTCGCCCTCGAGGTCGAACGGCGGATCCGCGGCTACGACCCTCGCATCACCGGGGTGCGCACCGTCCGCTACGGCGACAGTGCCGGTGCCTTCGCCCTGGCCAGCACGAGCGGAATCGAGGCGACGACGGTCGGCACGTCGGCGTCGGTGTCGGCCCAGGCGCTGGCCGCCGACGGCGACCGGACCCAGATCTCGCACGCCTACGACGGCGGACGTGAACCGGCCGACCTCGACCTCGACTTCGTCGTCGAGCGCACCGCCACCCGGGTACTCGATCTCCTCGGGGCCACGAAACCGAAGACGGCGCGCCTGTCACTCGTGCTCGATCCCTACGGGGCGGCCACCGTCATCGGCCTCATCGCCGGCACCCTGTCGGGCCTGCGGGTCATCAGGGGCCGTTCACCGTTCGCCGACCGTCGGGGGGAGACGATCGCCGCCCCGATCCTCAGCTTCGGCGACGACGCCACCGACCCCGAGTCCTTTGGCGCCGACTCCCACGACGGTGAGGGCCTGGCCTGCCGGCCGGTGCCGCTGGTGAACGCCGGCGTACTACAGGGGTTCTTCCACGACTCCTACACCGGCCGGCGATCCGGCGACGGATCGACCGGCTCCGCGGTGCGGGGCACTCGGGGCCTGCCGTCGCCGGGACTTCACGCCCTCCACGTCGGGCCGGGGGAGGGGTCGCTCGACGAACTGATCGCCGGCACGGAATCGGGCCTCCTCGTCTACACCCTCGACGGGCTCCATTCAGGGGTCAACTCCGTTTCCGGTGATTTCTCCGTCGGGGCGTCCGGCCGGATGATCCGAAACGGCGAGCTGGCCGAGCCGGTGAGCGAGTGCACGATCGCGTCGACCCTGCAGCGTCTGCTGCTCGACATCAGCCGGATCGGCGGCGACGTCGAACATCTGCCGAGCGGCACCTCCACGCCGCCGCTCGTGATCGACAACGTGACGCTCTCGGGCTCGAACTAGCTCGACGTTGATCGCTCAGCCCGGCGGTTGGTCTCGGCCGAGGATCGTCACCCGGCCGACCGCCGCGATCTCAGCCGCCGTGTAGGCGGGCCCGGCGTCGACGAGCACCAGGATCGCCTGGTCGGTCACACCGACCACCTCGGCCCGGGCTGTGATCACCTCGGCCCGGACGTCGTCGACGGTGGGCCGGAGGCCGATGACCTCGACGACCGAACCGGGTGACACCGGCAGTGCGATGGCCGATCGATCGAGGGCCAGGATCCGCTGGTCGTCGGCAAGCGCTTCCTGGCCGGCCGATGTCGGCGCCGGCGTGAGCCCGTCCAGCGCGGCGCCGATCACGGGATCATCGGCCGCTGCGGCCGTCCGTCGCCCCCCGTCGGAGGTCGCCGGTGCCGTCAACCAGGCAGTGGCCAGCCCGGCGGCGAGGAGCCCGGCGCCTGCGGCGATCGCAACCCGTCGCCAGACGAGCCGAAGTCGACCGAGTCGACCTCGGAGCCGGCGGGTCGCGGTCGTCGGGCGGACGAGGGTTGCGGTGACGGCTGCTTTGTCGGGCGACGAAACGGTCGCTCTGTTCATGCCGATCCTCCTGACAGGGAATCGTCGAACACGGTTCGACGGCTTTCGGTTCAGGGGGAAGCGGCCGGCGGTCGGTGTCGCCGGAGAAGGTCAGTCGCTCGATGAGCTCTTCGAGGAGGCTGCGGCCTTGTCACTGCTCGACGACGAGGCCGACGAGGACTTGGCCGCCGACGAGTCGGACTTGGAGGCCGAATCGGTCGCCTTGTTCGACGAGGTGTCGGATGACGATGTGTCG
>JAOUGG010000920.1 GCA_029857855.1 Acidimicrobiia bacterium
GTCGGTCGTCCGCAAAAGTGGCCCCGAGTGAATTGATCGAATCGACCAGAACTCGCAGCTCTGCTTCTGGCGGCTGTGGCACAGTCACGCTGTAGTCACCTGCGGCCAGTCTGGCGGTGGCGGATTCGAGTTGGCGGATCCGGCGTAACAGTGCGTTGAGGAGGAGGCCGGCCACGATGACGGCGACCACGACGGCGTTCGAACAGGGCTGGTGTGAGGTAGCGGACCACGCCATAGCCGACGCCGGCCACGGTGGCGATGACCGCGAGGATGGCGGCCATCAACCGGGCCCGAAGGGTTCGGAGTCTGGTCATGTCGGCTCGGGCACGAACCGGTAGCCGACATTGCGGACGGTTCCGATGAATCTCGGGTCGGCGGCGTTGTCGCCGAGGGCTCGGCGGAGGTTGCGGATATGGACGTCGACGACTCGGTCGTCTCCGATGTAGTCCCAGCCCCATACCGATTCGAGCAGCTGGGTCCGGGAAAACACGCGGCCTGGTTGGGAGGCCATGGCGGCCAACAGATCGAGTTCGAGGGCCGTCGTTGAAACCGGCTCACCATCGACGACTACTTCGCGGCGAACCATATCGATACGGAGCCCGGCGAACACCTGTACGTCGTCGACGGTGTGGCGGTTGGGGCGGCTGCGGCGGAGGACCGCCTTTACTCGGGCGACAAGCTCGCGTGGGCTGAACGGCTTTGTGAGGTAGTCGTCGGCGCCGACCGACAGGCCGATCAGCTTGTCGGTCTCCTCAGCGCGAGCGGTGAGCATGATCACGTACGCGTCGGAGAACGTTCGGATCTCCCGGAGCGCTTCGATGCCATCGATCCCTGGCATGCGGATGTCCAACACTACGAGGTCGGGTTCGTGGCGGCGGACCAGATCAATGGCCGCCTCGCCGTCCTCGACAGTAACGACCTCGTATCCCTCGGACCGCAGATACGAACCGACGAGCGTACGGATCTTCTCCTCGTCATCCGCGACCAGGACTTTCGGCGGGTCGGTCGATGCCATCATTCGATCCTAGGACTAGGAACGACAACCGGGGTCTGGCGCTCTGCCAAACCCCTGTCGTCATTCATAGTTCCCGGTTGTGTAGTGTTCAGCGGTCGCCGCGGCCGAACTGGTTTCCGGTTCCATCGGCAGGGCCCTCATGCACCGGGCCTGTGCCGTCGAGGACGCCTTCGCCGAACCCGGCGCCAGGGTTACCGCCGGTGAATTCGGCTCGCTGTTCACCGTTCTCACCGTTGGACCCGAGTCGGGCCTGGTTACGCACACGTTCGGGGGCCGTTGATGGATCGCCGTCGACCAGCGCAGGGTCGCGGAGCTGATCGCGGTCCCGGTCCTGTACCTGGAGGGCGTCACGGTCGTACAGGTCGCAATCGTGGAGTTGATCGCGGTCCCGGTCGGCGACCGCCGCGGTTGTGGGTGTGGTGGCATCAGTACTGCCCTGAGCGGCTACCGCTGTCCCTGCCGATGCGATCAGCGCGGTAGCGAGGCCGAGGCTGAGGAGAGTCTTGTTCATCATGACGGGTCCTTTCGTTGCTTTGTTCTCATGGTCACCTTCATTCGACCCAAGCCCGATGAAGGCCCAAGCGTCGCGTTCATGAAGCTCCGATGAAGCCGCCCCAGCGACCCGACCCGCCCGGAGCTTCACGGCAACTTCATCTTCGAACCGCTACCCCCTTCACCTGTGGGCGGCTCACTTAGGTCAACAGAACGACGAACGATTTCCGTTCGCCGCTGCATCGAACAAGGAGACCCCTATGAAGAAGAACAAGAGCTCTGATCGACGAGACCGGCGATGAGTTGCCCGCCGGTCTCAGCCAAGCCGACCGCGACGGACTGGCGTTCATGCGAGAAGAAGAGAAACTCGCCGGCGACGTCTACCTGGCGATGTACGACACCTCGGGGTTGCCGATCTTCCAAAACATCGCCGACGCCGAACAAACCCACACCACAGCGGTTGCGGCCCTACTCGACCAGTACCAACTCCCCGACCCCGCCGAGGCCCTCGCCCCAGGCGAGTTCTCCAACCCCGACCTGCAAGCCTTCTACGACGAACTCGTCGAAATCGGCAGTCAATCAGCGACCGACGCCCTCCGCGTCGGCGCCCTGATCGAGGAACTCGACATCACCGACCTACGG
>JAOUGG010000135.1 GCA_029857855.1 Acidimicrobiia bacterium
CGCGACGGACTCGACGCCCTGGCCGCCGACGCCCCGTGGATCGCCGAGGTCCGGGGTCGGGGGCTGATGCAGGCGTTCGAGACCGTGGAGCCGGGATCGCTGGAGCCGTCGCCGGCTCGGGCCACCGCGATGCTCGAGGCCACCAAGTCGGCGGGTCTCCTCGTCGGCAAGGGCGGCCTCTACGGCAACGTGGTGCGGATGGCCCCGATGCTGAACGTCACGGCGGCCGAGATCGACGAGGGTTTGGCCGCCCTGGCCAAAGCCGCGGCCACCGTCAACTGAGGTCGACATTCAGCCGTCGGCCTGACGAACCCCGCTCGCCGCACTAGGTTCTAGACAGGACGCAATCGATCGAAGGGGATGGAGAGCAATGTCGACACTGTTCATCAAGAACGGCACCGTGATCAGCGCCACGGGCGCAACCGCCATGGACGTGCTGGTCGACGGCGAGACCATCGCCGCGCTCTACGTTCCCGGTTCGGATCTGGCGGCGACCGCCGAGGGTGGAGCCGATCGGGTCATCGACGCAGGCGGCAAGTACGTGATTCCCGGCGGCGTCGACGTCCACACCCACATGGAGCTGCCGTTCGGTGGCACGTTCGCCTCCGACACCTTCGAGACGGGCACCCGGGCCGCGGCCTGGGGCGGCACCACCACCATCGTCGACTTCGCCGTGCAGAGCCACGGCCGTCAGGTTCGGGAGTGCCTGGATGAGTGGATGGGCAAGGCCGAGGGGGAGTGCGCCATCGACTTCGCCTTCCATATGATCATCGGCGAGGTCAACGAGGCGTCGCTAAAGGAGATGACCATGCTGGTCGACGAGGGCATCTCGTCGTTCAAGCTGTTCATGGCCTACCCCGGCGTCTTCTACTCCGACGACGGCCAGATCCTGCGGGCGATGCAGAACGCGTCGGAGTCGGGCGGGCTCATCATGATGCACGCCGAGAACGGCATCGCCATCGACGTGCTGGCCGAACAGGCCGTCAACCGGGGCGAAACCGACCCGGTGTACCACGGCCGGGTCCGGCGCGAGGAGCTCGAGTCGGAGGCCACCCATCGGGCCATCAAGCTGGCCAAGGTTGGTGCCGCCCCGCTCTACATCGTCCACCTCTCGGCCTCCGAGGCGTTGGAGGAGGTGGCCCGGGCACGCAACAACGGCGCCAACGTCTTCGCCGAGACCTGCCCCCAGTATCTGTACCTAAACCTCGAGGACCACCTCGGCGCCCCTGGCTTCGAGGGTTCGAAGTACGTGTGCTCCACCCCGCTGCGATCCAAGCACGAGCACCACCACGCCGACCTGTGGAAGGGCCTGCGCACCGACGACCTCTCCGTCGTCTCCACCGACCATTGCCCGTTCTGCTTCAAGGATCAGAAGGAACTGGGCCGTGACGACTTCCGGGCGATCCCGAACGGCATCGGCGGTGTCGAGCACCGTATGGACCTCATCTACCAGGGCGTGGTGCAGGGCGAGATCGGTCTGGCCCGCTGGGTCGAGCTGTGCGCCACCACCCCGGCCCGCATGTTCGGCCTCTACCCGCGAAAGGGCGTGATCCAGCCGGGGTCCGACGCCGACATTGTGCTGTACGACCCCAACGCCACGTGGTCGATCTCGGTCGACAATCACCACATGAACATGGACTACTCGGCCTACGAGGGCTTCGAGGTCCAGGGCAAAGTCGACACCGTGATCTCCCGTGGTCGGGTCATCGTCGAGAACGACGGTTACCGCGGCTCCAAGGGCGACGGGCAGTATCTGCGCCGTGGCCTCTGCGAATACCTGATGTAACGAAGGAAGCAGCCAGTGAATCAGATTGACAACCTCATCGGTGGTGCCAAGGTCGAGGTGACCTCGGGGCGGCGACAGGCGGTGTGGAATCCCGCAACCGGGCAGCAGTCCGGCGAGGTCGGGCTTTCGTCCGAAGCAGACGTCGATGCTGCGGTGGCCGCGGCGAAGGCGGCCTTCAACGAGTGGCGCGACTTCAGCATCGCCAAGCGCACCAGGCTGATGTACGACCTCCGAAACCTGGTCGACGCCAACGCGGCCGAGATCGCCGCCAAGCTCACCGCCGAACACGGCAAGGTCCTGAGCGACGCCATGGGTGAGGTGGCCCGAGGCCTCGAGAACATCGAGTACGCCTGCGGTGTCGCCGAGCTGTTGAAGGGCGAGTACTCGTCGAACGCCTCGACCGGGGTCGACGTGCACACGATCCGCCAGCCGCTCGGCGTGGTGGCCGGCATCACCCCGTTCAACTTCCCGGCCATGGTGCCGCTGTGGACGATCCCGAACGCCATCGCCTGTGGCAACACCTATGTGCTCAAGCCCTCCGAACGCGACCCGTCGACCCCGATGTTCATCGCCGAGCTGTTCGGAGAGGCCGGCTTCCCCGACGGCGTGCTCAACGTCGTCAACGGCGACAAGGTGGCGGTCGACCGGCTGCTCCACCACCCCGACGTGCAGGCCATCTCCTTCGTCGGATCGACGCCGATCGCCAAGTACATCTACGAGACCGGTACGGCCAACGGCAAGCGGGTGCAGGCCCTCGCTGGAGCCAAGAACCACATGATCGTGCTGCCCGACGCCGATATCGGCCTGGCCGCCGACGCCGCCGTATCGGCGGCCTACGGCTCGGCCGGCGAACGCTGCATGGCCATCTCGGTCCTGGTGACGGTGGGCGACGTGGCCGACCCCCTGATGGAGGCCATCAAGGAGCGTATGGCCAAGCTGAAGGTGGGCGACGGCACCAATCCCGACTCGGAGATGGGTCCGCTGATCACCCGCGAACACCGCGACCGGGTGGCAGGCTACATCGACCAGGGTCAGGAAGCCGGGGCCAGCGTCGTGGTCGACGGTCGGGAACAGTCATTCGACAGCGACGGCTTCTTCCTCGCCCCCACGCTTATCGACGACGTCACCACCGACATGACCGTGTACACCGACGAGATCTTCGGTCCGGTGTTGAGTGTGGTCCGCACCGACTCCTATCCCGACGCCGTGAAGTTGATCCAGGACAACCAGTGGGGCAACGGCGCCGCCATCTTCACCCGCGACGGGGGAGCGGCCCGCCGGTTCGTCGAGGAGGTCGAGGCCGGCATGGTCGGCATCAACGTGCCGATTCCGGTACCGGTCGGCTACCACAGCTTCGGCGGCTGGAACGACTCGCTGTTCGGCGACACCACGATGTACGGACCGGAAGGGGTGAAGTTCTTCACCCGCCCCAAGGTCATCACATCCCGGTGGCCCGACCCCGGCACCAGCTCGGTCGACCTCGGTTTCCCCCAGAACAGGTAATCTCCTCCGAACTGTGCGGTCCACGCCCGGAAAACGGGATGGCGAGCGCACAGGAGCACTCGGCAAACAGAATCAGGGAAAGGACCTCCAGTGGATTTCGGCGTTGTACTGCAAACCGACCCTCCGGCCTCCCGGGTGGTGGAGCTGGCCCGCACGGCCGAGACCCTGGGTTTCCGCTACGGCTGGACCTTCGACAGCCACGTGCTGTGGCAGGAGCCGTTCGTCATCTACGACCGAATGCTGGCCGCCACCGACCGTATGACCGTCGGCACGATGGTCACGAATCCCGGTACCCGCGACTGGACGGTCACCGCGTCGCTGTTCGCCACGCTCAACGACATGTACGGCAACCGCACGATCTGCGGTATCGGACGGGGCGACTCGGCCATGCGGGTGATCGGCAAGAAGCCGTGCAACCTGGCCACCCTGTCGGAGTCGATGAAGGTGATCAAGGGTCTGGCCGAGGGCCGGGAGGTCGACTACCAGGGAACACCCCTCCAGTTCCCCTGGGCCAAGGACCAGGGTTTCGAACTCAAGATCCTGATGGCCGCCTACGGCCCCAAGGCGCTCCACCTGTGCGGATCCGAGACCGACGGCTTCATCCTCCAGCTCGCCGATCCTCAGATCGCCGAATGGACGATCGCCGCGGTCCGCCGGGCGGCCGAGGAGGCCGGGAAGGATCCCGACTCGCTGTACATCTGCGTCGCCGCCCCGGCCTACGTCGGCGACGACATCGAGCACCAGCGGAACCAGGTCCGCTGGTTCGGCGGCATGGTCGGCAATCACGTGGCCGATCTGGTGGATCGCTACGGATCCGACACCGATCTTGTGCCCAAGGCCCTCACCGACTACATCGAGGGCCGCAAGGGCTACGACTACTCGGGCCACGGCAAGCCCGGTCACGAGCACACCGACTTCGTACCCGACGAGATCATCGACCGGTTCTGCGTCCTCGGCACCGAGGACCAGCACGTGGCCCGTCTGGAGGAGCTGCGTGATCTCGGGGTCGATCAGTTCGCCATCTACCTGATGCACGACCAGAAGGACGAAACGCTCAACGCCTACGGGCAGCGGGTCATCCCACACCTCCGGAGCGGGTCCTGACCGGGGGCGACCTCACGTGGTAGCGGCGGCGGCGCAGCGTCGGGAGACGGCCGGTCGGCGGCGGATCCAGACCGGGCTCGCGGTTGCGGGCGCCCTGGTGGTGTTCTCGACGCTGTGGGAGGTCTACAAACTGCTCGGCGGCATCATCGACGACCGGTGGCCCGACATCCTGCCCGTTCGACCCGACAACCTGACGATGCCCCACGTCTGGGAGATCGCCGGGTCGTTCATCGAGCCGGTCCAGCGGGGCAGAAGCGAAATCCTGGCGATGTCACTGCTGAAGGCCGCTGGTTTCACCCTGATCGAGGCCGGTCTCGGCTTCCTGATCGGTACCGTCGTCGGCCTCGGCCTCGCCGTGCTCATGCTGCGCTCCTTTTGGCTCGATCGGGCGCTCGTTCCGTGGATCAACATCAGCCAGACGGTTCCCCTCATCGCCCTCGCCCCGATCGTGGTCACCTGGGGCCGCACGACCTTCCTCGGCGACACGGTCTCGGTCGCCCTCATCGCCGCCTACCTCACGTTCTTCCCGGTGGCGGTCAACGGGCTGGCCGGCCTCAAGTCGCCCGCCCCGGAAGCGCTTGAATTGATGCGATCCTACGCCGCCGGTTGGTCGAAGACCCTGTTTGCCCTTCGGTTGCCCGCCGCCCGCCCCTATCTCTTCCCGGCATTCAAGTTGGCGGCGACGCTGAGCGTGGTCGGGGCCATCGTCGGGGAGATCTCGGCCGGTATCCGCGGCGGTCTGGGGCGGGTCATCCTCGACTACGCCGGACGCTACACCACCGGTCCGGAGAAGCTGTATGCCGCCGTGATTGCCGCCGCACTGCTCGGATTGTTCGTGTTCGGCATGGCCAACCTGGCCGAGGCCCGCATACTGCGGGGGGAGAACCAAGAATCATGACGATGCTGACGCCCGTCCCGGCCATCTCGATTCAGGGAGTGGGCAAGACCTTCAATCCTGATTCGGACGAGCGGGTGGTGGCGTTGGAGGGGATCGATCTCGATGTGGCGGCGACCGAGTTCGTGTCGCTCATCGGGCCGTCGGGATGTGGGAAATCCACCCTCTTGCGGCTCATCGCCGATCTGATCACGCCGACCACCGGCACCGTCGAGGTGTTCGGTCGGTCGGCCCACGAGGCCCGCCTCGACCGTGATTACGGGATGGCATTCCAGTCGGCCGGCCTGTTCTCGTGGCGGAAGGTGGCCCGCAACATCGAACTGCCGCTCGAACTCATGGGCTGGTCGAAAGCCGATCGGGAGGCCCGATCGGCCGAGATGCTCGAGCTGGTACAGCTCCCCGAGTTCGGCAACCACTACCCGTGGCAGCTGTCCGGCGGCATGCAGCAGCGGGTGGCGATCGCCCGAGCCCTGTCGTTCAAACCACGTCTGCTGCTGATGGACGAACCGTTCGGCGCCCTCGACGAGATGACCCGGGAACACATGCAGAACGAACTGCTGGACCTGGTGGCCGAGGTCGGGACCACCGTGGTCTTCGTCACCCACTCGATCTCCGAAGCCACGTTCCTGTCCGACCGGGTTGTGGTGCTGTCGCCCCGTCCCGGGCGGATCCACGCCATCATCGACGTTCCCCTCGGTGATCGCCGCACCGAGGACACACGGGAAGACGAGACGTTCTTCAAGTCCACCACCGAGGTCCGGGAGGCCCTGCGCCAGGTCGGAGCATCGGCGTGACGGACGCAACGACGAGCATCAGCGCAGGGTTCACGGTTCCTCGCCGGTTCGGTGCGGTTGCCCCGGCCGCGATCGCCGGAGTCGTGTTGCTGTCGTTGTGGGAACTCGGGGTCCGGGCGTTCGGCATCCGGGAGTTTCTCCTGCCCCGCCCAACGTCGATCGGGCAGGCGCTGGCCGACAACTGGTCGACCTCGGAGGGGGTTTCCACCGTGTCGCTGCGGCAGGCCGGCTGGAACACCACGGCGATCGCCGTCTCCGGGCTTGTCGTCGGGGTGTTGCTCGGGGCGGCGTTGGCGCTGCTCGCCACCCGCTACGTTCGAGTTGGGCGGACACTCACCCCGTTCGCCGTGGCCGCCAACGCCACCCCGATCGTCGCCCTGGCCCCGATCTTCAACGCCTGGTTCGGCATCACCAGCGCACTCAGCAACCAGGCGGTGGTGGTGATCGTCGTCTTCTTCCCCGTCTTCCTCAACACGGCCCGTGGGCTTCTCGAGGTCGAGGCCTCCCAGATCGAACTCATGCGCTCCTACGGGGCGTCGGATCTGAGCGTGTTGCGCCAGGTTCGGATCCCCAACGCCATCCCGTTCTTCCTGACCTCCCTGCGGCTGGCCGCCC
>JAOUGG010000921.1 GCA_029857855.1 Acidimicrobiia bacterium
CCGCCGAGCCTTCGTCGAAGCGGTCCTGCACGTAGGCCCGCGAGGCGACGATGGTGTCGACGGTGCGGTTCACATGCTCGTCGTCACCCAGTGCGGCAACGCCTCCGGCGATCTGGAGCTGGCCCATGTTCCACGTCGTCTTGACCGCCAGCAGCGCATCGATGACCGGCTTGGCCGCCACCCCGAACCCGATCCGCAGGCCGGCCAGCCCGAAGGCCTTCGAGAAGGTGCGGAGCACGGCCAGGTGATCGTAGTCGGCGGCCAGGTGGAGGTAGCCGGGGGTATCGGAGTAGTGCACGTAGGCTTCGTCGAGCACGACCAGGGCACCGGGAGCGGCCTCGATGATGCGGCGGACGTCGGCCTCGCTCATCCAGGTGCCCGACGGGCTGTGAGGGTTGGTGATGAACACGATGCGGGTGTCGTCGGTGATGTGTTCGATGTAGCCGTCGACGTCCATCGCCATCGTGGCCCGGTCGGTGGCGGCGTGGGCCAGGACGGGGACCCGGCCCTCGGCCTCGGCGAAGAGGTGGTAGATCGGGAAGCACGGGCCGGGCATCAGGATGCGCCCACCCGGTTCGCAGAACGCCCGGATGATGAGCGAGATGATCTCCGTTTCCCCGGCGCCGCACACCACCTGCTCCGGCGTGTAGCCGTAGACCTCCGCGATCTTCTCCCGCAGGGGCTCGGCCGTCCAGGTCGGGTACAGGTGGAGGCGGTCCATGGCCTCGGCCACCGCGGTCTTGGCTTTGGGGGAGGCTCCGAAGGGATTCTCGGCGGAACCCAGTTTGGCGATCCTGTCGGGGGCGATGCCGTAGCGTTGAGCGACGTAGTCGGCGGGCAGGCCGGGCACGTAGTACTCGGGGGCGGCGAGTCCGGGATGGGCGAGGTGCATGGTCGCTCCTAGTCGTGATAGATGCCGGCGGCCCGGCGGTTACTGTGGAAGGTGTCGATGGCGGTGGCGACGTCGTCGGGTGATTCGGCCACGACGAACGCCAACAGGGTTTCGAGCAGCGCCGTGGCGGCGATGTTCGAGGAGAACGGGAGGGGTGAGTCGTTGGGGACGACGAACGCGTGGGTGGCCACCGGTACCAGGGGCGAACCGTGGCTGTCGGTGACGGCGATGATCGGGACGCCGCGGCGTTCGGCCAGCTTCACAGCCTCCACGATCTCGGTCCGGTAGGGGCTGAAGGTCATGGCCACGAGCACGTCGTCGGAGGTCATGCGGGCCACGTCGTCGATCGCCAGGCCGACGCTCGGGATCGCCACCACCCGCTCCGGGCGATCGGGTCCGACCGCCATCGACGCCACGTAGGCGAAGTTGTCGGCCAGCGTCTTGGCCGTACCGACACCGAGAATGTTGGCTCGGCGGGCACCGTCGATCAGCTCGGCGGCCGCCTTGAGATCGTCGGCGTCGACGGCGGCGAACAGCGCCTCGACGTTGGCCATCGCCGCGCCGGCCATGTCGGCAACCAACGACCAGTGGCTGCCGCCCTGGCTGATGGTCTGCAGGAATCGGGCCCGGTCGGGGAACGAAAGTGTGCCCTCCGCCGCGTACTGGCGAAACGGTTCCCGAAAGTCCTCGTAGCCGTCGAAGCCCACCGCACGGGCCATTCGCACCAGCGTGTTCGGTTTGACCCCGGCGGCGTCGGCCAGGGTCCGCATCGAGTTGACGGCGATCTCACCCGGATTGTCGAGCACGTAGGCGGCGGCCCGCTCGACCTGGGGCGACAGCTCCTCGAGCGCGGCGGCCAGCGCACCGAGGATGGCGTTGGGTTCGCCCGGTGGCGTGGTCATAGACTTCGTCATCGGAGCAGTTCCTCCTCGAACGGGTACGACGACAGTCGCTCCGCTCCGGTGGCGGTGATCAGATACATGTTCTCCAGCTTGACGCCGGGTCCGCCGTGCTCCGAGCCGACGAAGCTCTCCACCGAGATCACCGCACCGGGCACCAGGTCGCCGTCGTAGCCGAGTTGATCCCAGTCCTGGCAATAGGGGATGCGGGGGTACTCGTCGGTCATCCCGACGCCGTGGGCGATGCAGGCGTAGCGGTGGGCGACGAACTCGTCGGCCTGGCGGAAGGCTTTGTCGCTGAGTTCCTTGAAGGTTCGTCCGGCGGCCAGCAATTCGGCGTTTTGCGTGATCTCG
>JAOUGG010000136.1 GCA_029857855.1 Acidimicrobiia bacterium
CGCCCCTCGATCAATCGCACACCCTGGCTGGAGAGCAGGCTGGTGACGGATGATTCCAGACGACCCTCGATGTCGGCGATGCGAGTTCGCAGCGCTTCGAAATCGAGGACGACATCGACCTTGGCCAGCCCCATGGCCGTCGCCTTGTTCATCATCGACATCGCCCCACCGGTGGCGATCATCGCCTTGGACGGAATGCAGTCGAGCAGGTGGGCCGCGCCCCCGACGATGTCGGATTCGATCAGCGTGACGTCGGCGCCCAGACGAGCCGCATGGGTGGCACAGTTCGTTCCGGCCGGACCGCCGCCGATGATGACGATTCGTTTCACCGCCCGGGTCTGTGAGTCTCGGTTGATCATGGGTTCGTCCTCGCCCTCCGGAGGCTGTCGGGCCGTTGATTCCGTTCAAACCCTATCGGCGCACACCTATCCTCCTGTCAGGGCCAGGTCGCGGTACAGATCGAGCATCGCTTGACCGGTGCGGTTCCAGGAGAACGCGGCGGCACGGCGGCGGCCGGCGGTGACCAGTCGATCCCGACGTTCGTCGTCGGTCAGGACTGCGATGACGGCAGACGCCAACCCGTCGAGGTCGCCGGGAGTGACGAGTTCGGCGCCGTCACCGGCGACCTCGGTGACGGCATCGACCGCGGTTGCCACTACGGGCAGACCGCGGTCCATGGCCTCGAGCACCGGGAGTCCGAATCCCTCGTAGACCGACGGGTAGACCAGCATCTCGGCCCCGGCCATCAGATCCGCCTTGTCGTCGTCGGTTACATAGCCGACCCGCAGAATACGTTCCGCGGCACCCGAATCCCGAACGGCGGCCTCGAAGGCCTTGACGCCCCAGCCGTCGCCGCCGACGATCACCAGCTTCACCTCCGGATGCTCGGCCCACACCGCCGCCATCGCCCGGATGAGCCCCACATAGTCCTTTCGCGGCTCGATGGTTCCGATCGACAGCACATAGGGGCCGCCGACTCGCTGTCGGGCGGCAGCGGCGCTGCCCGAGGCGACGGGGTCGAAGCCGTTGGGGATGACGTGGACGATCCCGGGGTCGATTCCGAGTTCACCGACGACCTCCCGGCCGACCGCCTCGGAGACGCAGTGGACGTGGCACCCACCGTCGACCGCCCGCCGCAGCAACGCCGGATAGGCCCGGCTGTGGTCATCGACGAGTTCGGGGAACCGCCAGGCGGTGAGGTCGTGCACGGTCACGAGCCTGGTCCCGGACCGGACCGGCGGCACCACGTAGTTCGTGCCGTGCACGACATCCCAGGCACCGGGCAATCGGGGCGTGTCGATCCGTTGCCAGGTCCGGTGGGCGAGACGGGCCGGCCAGGCCAGGCGGAGCGGGGTGACGCCGCGCGGCATGGCGGTTCGATAGTGGTCGCGGGCCCGCCAACTCACGACGTAGCCGTGGAGCTCGAACGTTTCGGTCCGCCCGAGCTCTGAGAAGAGCGCGCCCGTCATGACGCCGACGCCGGTACGCCGGTTCATCAACGGTGTGGCGTCGATCGCCACCCGAAGGCGGTCGTTGGCGGCCGGTCGATTTCGGCGTGTCGGTTCGGTTGAGGGTTCGATCGTGGGATCGGTTGTCGGTTCGGTTGTGGGATCGGCGGCGGACGGGCCCATTGCCGGCCATCATAGGCCCCGCCACCCCGCCGCAAGGCGACCGACGACTACGCTTACTCAGATCGGTAATCCCGGCTTGACCATCGTTCTGATCATCGGCTTGATCACCGCCTGCAGCCCGCCGGCCTCGAGCGATCGCGCCGTCCGCGACGATGCGCTGTCGGTGACACCGGTCGGTGACGGCGTCTACTGCGACGGTACCGACAGACCGGCGGCCATCGTGGCCGGCGCCGAGCCGGGCGAGACGATCGAGTTCACCTCACCGATGCCGATCGACGCGGCCGACGGTGTCGCCGATGAAGCCGGCACCCACGAACTCCGGTGGCGCTGCGACGAACTCGAATCCCAGCTCACCTGGGAGCTGACGGCCACCGGGTCCGAGTCGGGAAGGTCGACCCGGTTCACGATCACCGGTTCCGACCGCGACCCCATCCTCGATACGATTCTCATCGTCGACGAGACAAACGACGTCGTCCGGTGCGACGACACCACCCAAACCGTGGCCCTGCTGTCGAACGCCCAGCCCAACGAGGCGGTGCGGTTCACCTCACCCGACAGCGCCTTCTTGCCCCGCGCCATGGCCGGACCCGACGGCGGCATCGAGGTGCGATGGACCTGCTCACCCGACCAGGACGGCCTCCAATGGCGGCTCACCGCCACCGGCGACTCGTCGGGCCGCACCGCCGAGATCACCTTCACGGGCCAGGCGCCCCGCCCGGCCGATCCCGGCGACATCGGCGTGGAGGTCGTCGAGGACCCATTCGTGTGCGATCGGGGCCGTCGCCCCGTGGCCCGGCTGTCGAACCTCACGCCGAAGACCGCGCTCGAGTTCGTCGCCTCGCCGCAGGCCGAACCTCTGCAACCAGCGGAGGCCGGGTCCGGTGGGAGGGCGACGGTGTTCTGGCAGTGCAATCGGCAGGACGAGGGCACGACCTGGGAGCTGACCGTGACCGAGCAGACCCCCGCCGGGCGATCGGTGACGTTCTCGTTCGGGTCGACCACGCTGGAGAGTCCGGTGACCATCGAGATGACCGACGATTCCGTGATCTGCGACGGAACGACGCGACCGTTCGCCCTGTTGCGCAACTTCGTGTCCGGGGAAGCCATCGACTTCGAGTCGCCGCAGTCCGAGGCGATTCGTCAGGGCCGGGCCGATGCGGAGGGTGTGCTCCCCCTGCGCTGGTCGTGTGCAGCCGACCAGATCGGAACCGCCTGGGAGATCACCGCGACCGGAGCCACGTCGGGCGCCTCGCTGACCTTCACGATCACCGGGATTGCACCCATTGGGAGTGCACCCGGGAGTGCGCCGTGACCGAGAACACCGGCCGCAACGATGATTCGGTTCCCGGGCTCGATCTCCGCCTCAGCGGCGCCGGCGTGCTCGTCACCGGTGGTTCCTCCGGTATCGGGCTTGCCGCCGCCGGGATGCTGCTCACCGCCGGAGCACGAGTGACCATCTGTGGTCGCAGCAGGGACCGACTGGATGCCGCTGCGGAACGGCTGGCTTCGCCACGACTGGCCACCGTCGTGGCCGACGTCACCGAACCCGAGGCGGCGGCACGGGCGGTCGGAGCGGCGGTCGAGCACGGCGGGCGACTGGACGGTGTGGCGGCCATCGCCGGTCGGGGCCGGCCCGGCAGCCTCCTCGACCTGCCGATCGACGCCGTCACCGCCGAGATCGGCGACAAGGTGACCGGCCTGCTCAATGTGGTCCGGCCCGCCGTGGAGGAGCTGGCGAGAACCGGCGGCCGGGTGGTGGCCGTCACCGCACCGACCGCTCGAACACCATCGATCGCCATGGGCGCCATCAGCGCCGGGCGGGCTGCGCTCGACAACATGGTCACGACCCTCGCCATCGAGTTGGCACCGGCGGGCGTCCGGGTCAACGCGGTCGGCGTCGGTCTCATCGACACCCCCCGTCAGCGGGAACGCCACCGTGACGATGGCGTTACGGTGGCCTACGACGAATGGTTGGCCGCCGAGAGCTCACGGCGAGGCGTACCCCTAGGTCGGGCAGGCTCGGCCGACGAGGTGGCGGCCGCCGTCGTCTGGCTGCTGTCGCCGCTGAGCTCCTTCACCACCGGCTCGGTTGTCGACGTCACCGGTGGCCTCCCCAGCCGCTGACCCCCTCCCGAAATTTGCAGCCGAGGCGACACTCAGTGCCACCTGACGTGCACAGAACAGGACCTCCCCGAAACTTGCAGCCACGACGGTACTCAGTCCCACCTGACGTGCACAGAACGGGACAGTAAACGGGAGGGGCGGGGCGGTGACCCCGGGCTCGATGGGGGCGGGGCCGTGACGGTTCGTCTACGTTTGAGCCATGGACCAACAGCCACTGGACCGCTGGGCCGCGATGGCCGAAAAGGAGCTTCGGGGCGAGCCACTCGACGATCTGACGGTGGAAACGCCGGAGCAGATCCGGATCAAACCGCTGTACACCACGGCCGATCTCGACGGCGTCCATCATCTCGATTCGCTGCCGGGGCAGGCGCCGTTCGTGCGGGGCCCCCGGGCCACGATGTACACCAACCGGCCCTGGACAATCCGCCAGTACGCCGGGTTCTCCACCGCCGAGGAGTCGAACGCCTTCTACCGCCGCAACCTGGCCGCCGGTCAGATGGGGCTGTCGGTGGCGTTCGACCTGGCGACGCACCGGGGGTATGACTCCGACCACGATCGGGTCACCGGCGATGTCGGCAAAGCCGGCGTCGCCATCGACTCGGTCGAGGACATGAAGATCCTGTTCGACGGGATCCCCCTCGATCAGATGACGGTGTCGATGACGATGAACGGCGCCGTGCTGCCCGTCATGGCCTGCTACATCGTGGCCGGGCTCGAACAGGGGGCCACCACCGAACAGCTGGCCGGGACCATCCAGAACGACATCCTCAAGGAGTTCATGGTCCGCAACACCTACATCTACCCGCCCGAGCCGAGCATGCGGATCGTGGCCGACATCATCGCCTACACCGCCGAGCACATGCCGAAGTTCAACTCGGTGTCGATCTCGGGTTACCACATGCTGGAGGCCGGAGCGCCGGCCGACCTCGAACTCGGCTACACGCTGGCCGACGGCCTCGAATACGTGCGGGCCGCGCTCGACACCGGCCTCGACGTCGATGCCTTCGCCGGTCGGCTCAGCTTCTTCTTCGGCATCGGCATGGACTTCTTCATGGAGGTGGCCAAACTGCGGGCGGCCCGCCTTCTGTGGGCCGAGCTGATGGCGCAGTTCGAACCGAAGAGCGCCCGGTCGTCGATGCTGCGTACCCACTGCCAGACCTCGGGGGTGTCGCTTACCGAGCAGGACCCTTACAACAACGTGATCCGGACCACGATTGAAGCCATGTCGGCGGTGCTCGGCGGCACCCAGAGCCTCCACACCAACGCGTTCGACGAGGCGCTCGGCCTCCCCACCGACACCAGCGCCCGCATCGCCCGCAACACCCAGCTCATCCTGGCCGAGGAGTCGGGCATAACCCGCACCGTCGACCCTCTGGCCGGCAGCTACTACGTCGAACGCCTCACCGCCGAGCTGGCCGATCGGGCAAGGGCCGTCATCGCCGAGATCGAGGAGCTGGGCGGCATGACCGCGGCGATCTCCAAGGGCATCCCCAAACTCCGCATCGAGGAGGCCGCCGCCCGCCGCCAGGCCCGTGTCGACCAGGGGCTCGACGTGATCGTCGGTGTCAACAAGTATCAGACCGACGACGACTCGATGGTCGACGTGCTCGACATCGACAACACCGCGGTGCGCACCCAGCAGATCGCCCGGCTCGAGCGGGTCCGGGCCGAACGTGACGACGGCGCCTGCCGGACGGCGCTCGACGCGCTCACCGCCGCCGCCCGCAACGGCGGCAACCTCCTGGCGTCCTGCGTTGAGGCCGCCCGGGCCCGGGCCACCGTCGGCGAGATGTCCGACGCCATGGAGGCCGTGTTCGGCCGCCATAAGGCCCAGACCGCCACCATCAGCGGCGTGTATGCCTCGGCTTACGAGGGCGACGAAGGATTCCGCCGGGTCCAGGAGGCGGTCGAGGGGTTCGCCGCCGACCACGGCCGCCGACCCCGCATCCTCGTGGCCAAGATGGGCCAGGACGGCCACGACCGGGGGGCCAAAGTCATCGCCACCGCCTTCGCCGATCTCGGGTTCGACGTCGACGTCGGCCCGCTGTTCCAGACCCCGGCCGAGGTGGCGCAGGACGCGGTCGACAACGACGTCCACATCGTCGGCGTGTCGTCCCAGGCCGCCGGTCACAAGACGCTGGTGCCGGAACTGATCGCCGAGTTGGCGGAGCGAGGTGCCGACGATGTCGTCGTGGTCTGCGGCGGCGTCATCCCACCCCAGGACTACCGGTTCCTGACCGAGGCCGGGGTGGCTGCTATCTTCGGCCCTGGCACCAACATCAACAACGCCGCACTCGAGGTACTGTCCGTTGCCGGAGGCCGCAGCCCCCAAACCGTCCCCTGACCCTGTGACCCCTGCCGTCTCCGATGGCGAGTCCGACGGCATGTCCGACGCCGTGTCCGGCAGCGTTTCCGAGGGCGTGGCCTATGGCCCTGGTCTGGCCGACGCCGTCCTCGGTGGCGACCGCCGGGCGCTGGCCAAGGCCATCACCCTGGTCGAATCCACGAGGGACGATCACCGGGCCGCGGCCGAGACACTGCTCGACAAACTCCTTCCCCATGCCGGCCGCTCGCTGCGTCTCGGCGTGACCGGTACCCCCGGTGTCGGCAAGAGCACATTCATCAACCGGCTCGGGACCGGCCTGGTCGACGACGGTCGGCGCCTCGCCGTCCTGGCCGTCGACCCGTCGAGCCGGACCACGGGCGGTTCGATCCTGGGGGACAAGACCCGCATGATCGACCTGGCCGGGCGGGAGAACGTGTTCATCCGCCCCTCCCCGACGGCCGGCGTGTCCGGCGGAGTGGCCATCCGGACCCGTGACGCCATCACCGTGTGCGAGGCGGCCGGATTCGACACGATCATCGTCGAGACCGTCGGTGTCGGTCAATCGGAGACGGCGGTGGCGGGCCTCACCGACATGTTCCT
>JAOUGG010000923.1 GCA_029857855.1 Acidimicrobiia bacterium
GTAGGGCGAACCAGGTCAGTGTGCGGTCGGTGATGAACCGGGCGCAGCTGACAGAGATGTCGGTGTAAGAGCTGTTGAGTTTGTGGAAGCCCGCCGTCAAATACAACAGGATGAGCCCGTAGCGGAGGGCGACCGGCGCCCGTTTGCTTCCGCCGGAACGAGCCAGCAACACGAGGAGGGCGATATCGACCAGGATCAGCACAGTGAGGTGGTTCGCGACCTCGGGCAGGTGGTTGATCAGGTTGGCGGCGTCCAACGCGAATGCCGCGAACGCTGCGATCGGGTTGCGGAGCAGAAGGCCGACGACGGCGGCAAACAGCGATCCAACGCCGAGCACCGATGCCGACTCGGCTGGAAAGGAGATGCGGTCGACCATCAACACCAGCAGGAACGCCTCGATGAGGACGCTGCTCCGCAGATCGGCCGGCCATTCGATGGGTGCCTTCATTGGGACCTCGCCGTGCTCCGCCCCGAGGTCGAAACCACGGCCGGGAGGTTGATCATCGGTCGGTTGCGTAGCCAGGCCCAGCCGAAGGCCGCCAACAACGACACCACCACCAGGAGGAGCCCGAGCCCGGAGCCGGTAGGCATACCAACGGTCAGATCGGCGAGTTGAATCACGACAAGATGAATGACATAGGCGGACAGACTGAATCGACCCAACACTTCGATGGCTCCAACCGCCGACCCGAAGCCCGATCGGATCGAAGCGGCCGGGCCGTCGGCCGAGATCGGTCGATCCAACGAGGGTGTCCGGGTTTGCAGTAACCGTAGAAGAGCAAGGACCGCGATGACGGCGAAGACGAACGTACCCGGGGCGAGTGTGACCTTGTCGATGATCCAGCTCGGCGGGACCATTCCCCGTTCGTCGGTCACTCGGGCCACGACCGTCAACACAACGGTTGAAGCCACCAACCCGACTGTAACAAACCGACGGCGCAGCCAACGGTCAACGGTGGGCCAATGCCACCCCATGATCAGACCGACTGCGAACAATGAGAACCATCTGGTGGCCACCACCACCTGCGCGATTCGGACCTGCCCGTCAATGACGGCCGAGTTCTCCAGGCGGAATGCCGACAGCGGCACGATCAAGTCGAGCACGTAGAAGCCGCCGGCCACGAGGCCGACGAGCAGTGCGCCGTTTCGTCGCAGGAGGAGTCCGAACATCAGCGGCGCCATCAACAACGCAAACACGTAGACGGTTAGAAGGTCGATGTAGCGAAGCGATTGCTGAAGCGTCAACGTGTCGACGATCAGTCTCGCCCAACCTCCGAACTGCTGTGCCGTCGGGGTCATGGTTCCACGGCCGGTGACGTCGCGCAGCCCGACGGAAACCACGACGACGACCACGAAAATCAACCAGAGTTGAGCGGCCCGGCGCCACGTCTGCGCCGTCACCTGGGCCAGGGAGCGGCCCGACGTCAGTGATCGATGACGGACAATCCCGACCACCACGCCGCTGGCCATCACGAATCCCATGGCCCCGTCGACCCAGAGCGGAAGGTGAACGACCTTGGAGAGCATCGTGTCCTTCGCCAGGTGACCGAGCAGCATCGAGACGATACACAGGCCGCGCAAACGGTCGATCTCAGCGATCCGCTTCATGTCACGTGGTGTCCTCAAGGAAGGACCGGGACCGCACGGTCGTTGATCCGCACACTCGTGTTGTCACGCGACGGCGTGACGAGGGTTTGAACGTCGGTGATGGTGCCGTCGGTACCGAATGTCACCTGGACCTGAACCGGGCCCCACTTGTTGGTGAAGGCGTCGCCGTTGATCACCGTGGGCTCGGTCGGCACGGCGGCCGTCGATGAGGCCGCGCTGTCTGCGGTGACGATGCCGACCGGGGCGGCGATCTGGGTTGTTCCCGACCGGGAGAACTCGAACACCATCACCGCAGTCACGACAATGCTGGCCATCATACTCAGGCCGCTAGAGCCCAGGGCGGCTTGGCGACGCCGTTTGGGCTGGGCCGGGGTGGAACTCGTCGCCGGCTTTCGGGGCTTGGCGGCTGTCCGTTTCGCGCTCAGACGGGCCATTCGGGCGGCGAGTGCCTCCTCGACGGTGGCCGGGATGTCGGGCTCATCGTCATGGGGGACGGGGCCGCGCTGGTTGTTCTCGACCGGGTCAGCCATGAA
>JAOUGG010000924.1 GCA_029857855.1 Acidimicrobiia bacterium
TGACGGAACTCCTCACGGGCGTGGATGTTCGACAGATGCGTCTCGACGACGGGAAGCTCGGTGCCGGCGATGGCATCGCGCAAAGCGATGCTGTAGTGGGTGAAGGCGCCGGGATTGAAGACGACGCCGGCCACCTCGGTGCGAGCCTGGTGCAGCCGATCGATCAGCTCACCCTCGACGTTCGACTGGAAGTCGACGATCTCGACTCCCCGTCCGGCGGCCGCCTGCCGGAGATCGGCCATGATGTCGTCGAGCGTGGCGGTCCCGTAGACCTCCGGCTCGCGGGAGCCGAGCAGATTGAGATTCGGGCCGTTCAACACCAGGATCTTGTGGACCACCATCGAAGGCTACAGTTTTTCCCGTGACCGCGACCGAACCCGCCACGTATCAGCACCTCGAATCGCGCCTGCGGGCCGCTCTGCCGGGCGGGGTCGACTACGCCACCGTGCGATTCAGCGAGACCCGGGCCGAGTACCTCGCCGTGCGCCAAGGGGTGGCCCAGCCACCCGCCACGTCGGTCGACGCAGGGGCCATGATCACCGTGTGGACCGGCGGCGGCGTCGGTTACGCAGCGACGTCGGATGTCACCGAGGCCGGCCTGCGGGCCGCGGCCGAGCGGGCCACCGACTGGGCCCGCGCCACGGCCGGCCGCACCGTGGCCGACACCCCACCAGCCGTCGACCCCGTCGGCTCCTATCACTCGCCGGTCACCGACCCGTGGGATCAGACCTCGCTGGGTGACCGACTCGAAATCCTGGTGGAGGCCGATGCGGAACTCGACGTCGACGAGCGGATCGTCGACCGGGTGGCCGCGTTGCGCCGCACCGACGTCGACTCGCTCATCCTCACCAGCGGCGGCGGCCGGATCGAACAGCTCACCCGCAACACCTTCCCAACGATGTACGCCACCGCCAACTCGGGAACGCTCACCCAGACCCGCACCTACGGCCGAAACGCCTACGTCGGCCAGGGAGGCCGGGAGGTGCTCGACCGTTTCGGGTTCAACCGGCGGGCCGCCGAGATCGGTCACGAGGCGATCGAGCTGCTGGAGGCCGAGAACTGCCCGACCGGCACAATGGACGTCATCCTCGCACCCGACCAGATGATCCTCCAGATCCACGAGTCGATCGGCCACCCGCTCGAACTCGACCGCATCCTCGGCGACGAACGCAACTACGCCGGCACCAGCTTCGTCACCCTCGACATGTTCGGGTCCTACCGCTACGGGTCGGATCTGCTCAACGTCACCTTCGATCCCACGATCGAGGGTCAGCTCGCCTCCTACGGGTTCGACGACGAGGGGGCCGCGGCCACCAAGCAGTACCTGATCCGCAACGGCATCCTCGAACGTCCGCTGGGTGGCACAATCTCCCAGGCCCGGGCCGAGGCCCAGGGCGTCAGCATCGAGGGCGTGGCCAATTCGAGGGCCTGCAGCTGGAACCGTCCGCCGATCGACCGGATGGCCAACATCAACGTCGAACCGGGCACCGACTCGATCGACGATCTGATCGCCGGTGTCGAGCACGGGGTGTTTCTCCAGACCAACAACTCGTGGTCGATCGACGACAGCCGCAACAAGTTCCAGTTCAGCTGCGAGTACGGGCGGCTCATCACCGACGGCGAACTCGGGCCCGTCGTCCGCAACCCGAGCTACCGGGGCATCTCGGCCACGTTCTGGCGCAGTCTCAGCGGGGTCGGCGACCCGTCGACGTCGCAGGCGCTCGGCACGCCGAACTGCGGGAAGGGTGAACCCAACCAGGTGATCAGCACCGGGCACGCCTCACCGGCCTGCCGGTTCTCGGCGATCGACGTGTTCGGCGGTGCGGCATGAGTGATATCCGCACCTACTTCTCCGAGCTGGTGACGTGGGCCAACGGCCGGCTCGCCGCCGATGAGATTCTCACCTACTACCTGGCCGCCGAGGACTCGAACTTCGTACGGTTCAACCGCAACCTGATCCGCCAGGCCGGGTCGGTGTCGCAACGCCGCCTGACGCTCGACCTGATCGCCGGGACCCGCCACGCCTCCGGCTCGCTCCAGCTCTCCCAGGATCCGGACATGGACCGGGCGGCGGTGGCCTCGATCCTCGAGCGCCTCCGGGAGCAGCGGCGGGTCATGCCGGAGGACCCCTACCTGGCCG
>JAOUGG010000137.1 GCA_029857855.1 Acidimicrobiia bacterium
GGTTCGGGCCGGCGCCAAGGCGGCCCACCTGCTCGACGGTCGGGTGCCACACGTCCTGTTGCTCGAACTCTTCACCGACGCCGGCATCGGCACCATGATCACGTCGGACCCCGAATCCGCGTGTGCCACGTCGGCCCCACGCTCACTCCACGCCTCGTCCATCAACCAGGAGCCAACCTCGTGACCACCGCATCGTCGATCGACTCGAACGAAGATTCTCCGCAGGCCCGCCACCGTGCCGCCGTCCATGCGTCCGCCGATGCGGAACGGTGTCCGCTGATGCCGACCTACGGCCCGCCGACGGTGCAGTTCGTTCGTGGTGAGGGCCCCTACCTGTGGGACTCGAACGACATCAACTACCTGGACTTCCTGTCGGGAATCGCCGTGACCAGCCTCGGCCACAGCCACCCGGCGGTGGCAGCCGCCGTCGCCGAACAGGCCAAGCGCCTCCTGCACGTGTCGAATCTGTTCGGCACGGAACACAACGGCGATGTCGCCGCCACCCTCGACCGGCTCATTGGCAACGGCCAACCGGCCGGTGGTCAGGTGTTCTTCTGCAACTCGGGCGCGGAGGCCAACGAGGCGGCCATCAAGCTGGCCCGACGCTATGGCGGCCACGGTCGTCACGTCGTCGTCTGCGCCTACCAGAGCTTCCACGGCCGCACGTTGTCGACGTTGGCCGCCACTGGTCAGCCCACCAAGTGGGAGGCCTTCCAGCCCTTGCCCGAGGGTTTCCGTCACGTGGTGTGGAACGATCTTGGCGAGCTGGCCAACACCCTGGACGAAACCGTTGCCGCCATTCTGCTCGAGCCGGTGCAGGGTGAAGGCGGGGTGAACCCGGCGACGGTCGAGTACTTCAAGGGCGTCCAGCAGCTGTGCCGGGAACGCGACATCCTGTTCATGGTCGACGAGGTGCAGACCGGCCTCGGCCGCACCGGCCAGTGGTTCGGTTTCCAGCACTTCGGCATCGAGCCCGACGTCGTGACCATGGCCAAGGCACTCGGCAACGGCATGCCGATCGGAGCCTGCTGGGCCAAGGCCTCGGTCGCTTCGGCCTTCAGGCCGGGTGACCACGCCACCACGTTCGGCGGGCAACCGCTCGCCACCGCGGCGGCCCGGGCGGTGCTGGCCACCATGCAGGCCATCGGCGCCCCCGACCGGGCCACGGAAATGGGGGAGGCCCTCACCACCGCCCTGTCACGGCTCCCGTACGTGAAGGAGGTACGGGGCCTGGGTCTGCTGATCGCCGCCGAACTCGACGGTCTCGACGCCCGGGAGGTCGCCGCCGAGTGCCTGCGGGAGGGCCTGGTCGTCAACGCCGTCACCCCGAGCGCACTCCGTATCACCCCGCCGCTGATCATCGAGGAGAGTCATATCGCCGCCGCCATCAACAAGCTCTCCAGCTCGCTCGACACCGTCGCCGAACGGGCCGACTCCTCGGCCGACTGAGGATCGGAGACCACCATGCGACACGTCCTGGAGATCGACGACCTCAGTGTCCCCGAGCTCGAGCGGATACTCGAGCTGGCCCGCCGGCCTGTGGCCGAAGTGCCGCCGCTGCTGTCCGGTCAGGGGGTGGCCTGCTACTTCGCCAAGCCGTCGGCCCGAACCCGCAACTCCACCGAGATGGCCGTTGTGCAGCTCGGCGGCCATCCGGTCTACATCACCGCGGAGGAGGTCGGCATCGATCAACGCGAGTCGGCCGAGGACGTCACCCGCACCCTGGCCTGCTATCACCGGGCCATCTGCGCCCGGGTGTTCGAGCACGAGCTGCTGGAACGTATGGCGGCCGTCGACGTCGTGCCCGTCATCAACCTTCTGTCCGACGGCGGGCATCCGCTCCAGGCCATTGCCGACGTGCTGACCATCGAGGCCGAATGCGGACCGGTGGCCGGTCGGAACATCGTGTACGTCGGTGACGCCAACAACGTTGCCCGATCACTGGTCCTGGCCATCGGTTCGCTTGGAGGTAAGGTCACGGTCGTTGCCCCGCCCGATCGGCGTTTCAACGAGGTCGATGTCGATCGGTTGTCGGCGGCCGGGGCGCCGTTCACCTACGGGGATCGGCCGGAGGCGGTGACCGACGCCGATGTCGTCTACACCGACACGTGGGTGTCGATGGGCCAGGAGGGTGAACGGGACCAGCTCCTGCGCACCTTCGAGGGGTACCAGGTCGACGACGCCATGATGGCCCGCAATCCCGACTCGATCTTTCTGCATTGTCTCCCGGCTCACCGCAACGAGGAAGTGACCGACTCGGTGCTCGACGGGGCGCAGAGCCGGATCTGGCCTCAGGCCGCCAACCGACTGCCCGCCGTTCGGGCGGTGCTCCAATGGCTGCTCGAGGTCAACACCGAAGGCGGGGCCTGATGCCGAGCGGCAAGACCCACCGGCAGCACCGGATCGCCCGGCTGCTGTTCGACAACGCCGTCACCAGCCAGAGCCAGCTCGTCGACCTCCTGGCCGCCGACAACGTGGCCGCCACCCAGGCCACCGTGAGCCGCGACCTCGACGAGCTCGGCGCGGTGAAGGTCCGTGTGCCGGGCGGTGCCACCGTCTACGCCATCCCCGAACATCCGACCGAGCAGCTTGCTCCCCACGAACACCTTCGCCGGGTGCTGGGGGAGTGGCTGGCCGACGTCACCCGCTCCGGGGACCTGGTGGTGCTGCGCACCCCGCCTGGCTCGGCCCATGTCGTGGCCTCGGCGCTCGACCGGTCCGGCATCGACGACATGGTCGGTACCGTTGCCGGTGACGACACACTGCTGGCCATCGCCGCCGAGGGCCGAGGCAAACACCTGGCCAATCGATTGGCGGACATCGCCGGCATCGACTGAGCGTCGCCGAACCGACGACGACATCCCGTTTCGACGACATCCTGTTTCGACGACGACATCCAGTTTCACTGCACGAATCAAGCAAGAGGACCGCAATGGCAGACATCAATCCCGCACCGGCCACCACGAACAGCACGAAGGACAGTCTCAAGAAGGACGGCATCAAGAAGGTCGTACTGGCCTACTCCGGCGGCCTCGACACCTCGGTGATCCTCCGCTGGCTGCAGGAGGTCTACGACTGCGAGGTCGTCACCTTCACCGCTGATCTCGGCCAGGGCGAGGAGCTGGAGCCGGCCCGTACGAAGGCCCTGGCCATGGGTATTCCCGAGTCGTCGATCTACATCGACGACCTTCGGGAGGAGTTCGTCCGGGACTTCGTCTACCCGATGTTTCGTGCCAACACGATCTACGAGGGGGAGTATCTGCTCGGCACGTCGATCGCCCGACCCCTCATCGCCAAACGGCTTGTCGAGATCGCAGCCGAGCAGAACGCCGATGCCATCAGCCACGGCGCCACCGGGAAGGGCAACGATCAGGTCCGCTTCGAACTCGGCGCCTACGCGCTGAACCCCGACATCAAGATCATCGCCCCCTGGCGGGAGTGGGACCTGATGAGTCGCGAACGGCTACTGGCCTACGCCGCCGAGCACGGAATCCCGATCGAGATGTCGCGGGGCGCCAAGTCGCCGTTCTCGATGGACGCCAACATGTTGCACATCTCCTATGAGGGTGGGCCGCTCGAGGACCCGTGGACCGAGCCCCCCTCGGAGATGTGGCGCTGGTCGGTGACCCCCGAGCAGGCCCCAAACGATCCGACCTACCTGGAACTCGAGTACCGGGCCGGCGACATCGTGGCCGTCGACGGGATCGAGATGACACCGGCCCAGGTGCTGACCCACCTCAACGAGGTCGGTGGGGCCAATGGCGTCGGTCGTATCGACATCGCCGAGAACCGCTACGTCGGCATCAAGAGCAGGGGGGCGTACGAGACCCCGGGTGGGTCGATAATGTTGCGGGCCCACCGGGCCATCGAGTCGATCACCCTCGATCGTGAGGTGGCCCACCTCAAGGACGAGCTGATGCCCCGCTACGCCACCTTGATCTACAACGGCTACTGGTGGAGCCCGGAGCGACAGATGCTGCAGACGGCCATCGACTGGAGCCAGCAGTCCGTGAACGGCACGGTGCGCATCAAGCTCTACAAGGGCAACATCGACGTGGCCGGCCGTCGATCCGACGACTCTCTGTTCGACGCCAACATCGCCACCTTCGAGGACGACGAGGGCGCCTACAACCAGGCCGACGCCGAGGGCTTCATCAAGCTCAACGCCCTCCGGCTGCGAACCCTCACCGCCAAGCGGGGACCCGGCGCCGTCGGTTGCGCCGACCTGGGCAAGTCGACGGGCGGTTCGTCATGAGCAACGCCGACACCGGGACGGAAACAACCAGCAACACGCTGTGGCACGGCCGATTCGACGGTGGGCCGGCGCAGGCGCTGATGGACTTCACCGCCAGCCTGCCCTTCGACATGCGCCTGGCGGCGTGCGACATCCGTGGTTCGACGGCGCATGTTCGAGGCCTCGCCCGTGTCGGTCTGTTCACCGCCGAGGAGGAGTCGGCGGTGGTCGATGCCCTCGAACAGGTGCGCGCCGAGATGGCGGACGGCGGTTTCAGCTTCGTCCCGAGTGACGAGGACGTGCACACCGCCATCGAACGGCGGGTCACCGAGCTGGCTCCCGACGCCGGTGGCAAGCTGCACACCGGCCGCAGTCGCAATGATCAGGTGGCCACCGCCTTCCGGTTGTGGACCAGGGAGGCGATGCTCGACATCACCGGTCTGACCATGGACTTCCAGCAAATCCTGATCGACAAGGCCAAACTGGCCGGGGAGGCCTACCTACCCGGCTACACCCACCTGCAGCGGGCTCAGCCCGTGCCGTTGGCTCACCACCTGCTCGCCCACGCCTGGGCGCTCGGCCGCGACGTCGACCGGCTCCTGGCCACGGCCAAGCGCCTCAACGTGTCACCGCTCGGAGCCGGCGCGCTGGCCGGTTCCTCACTCCCGCTCGATCCGGCATCGACAGCGTTGGATCTCGGCTTCGATCGTCCGTTCACCAACTCGCTCGACGTGACCAGCGACCGCGACTTCGTGGCCGAGGCCCTGTTCACCCTGGCCATGCTCGGCATCCACCTCTCCCGTCTCGGGGAGGAGTTCGTGCTGTGGTCGTCGCAGGAGTTCGGATTCGTCACCCTCGACGACGGCTACGCCACCGGTTCGTCGATGATGCCGCAGAAGAAGAACCCGGACATCGCCGAGCTGACCAGGGGGAAGACCGGTCGTCTGATCGGCAATCTGACCTCGCTGCTGGTAACCCTGAAAGGCCTGCCGCTGGCCTACAACCGTGACCTGCAGGAGGACAAGGAGCCGCTGTTCGACTCCGCCGACCAGATTCGCCTGGCGCTCATTGCCTTCGGCGGCATGGTGGAGACGGCGTCATTCAACACCGTGACCATGGCCACCGCGGCCGATGACCAGACGTCGCTGGCCACCGATCTCGCCGAGATCCTGGTCCAACAGGGTATGCCGTTCCGGGAGGCCCACGCCATCGTCGGGGGCCTGGTCCGGGACTCGCTCGGCCGAGGGGTGCCGCTGTCCGATCTCGTCGGCGGCCACCCCGCCTTTCCCGACTCGGTGGCTTTCCTGTTCGCACCGGGAGCCGCCGTGTCCCGGCGGGCCAGCCCGGGTGGAGCCGGTTTCGGGCCGGTGGCCGAACAGTTCAAGCAGATCGAGGCCGACATGGAGCGATCGGGGTCCCGCCTGCGAACGCTTGCCGCCTCGCTCGATCCCTCCGACTGATCGTCAGTGAACACCGGGGCCGCGAGCCAGGCCGTCGGGTCGGCTCCCGAACCGGCCGGTGAGCTCGGCCGGTTGTTGTCGGGCCCGGCGTCGACGATCGCGCCCCGGCTACTCGGGCTGGTGTTGACGGTGGGGGAGCGGTCGGGCCGGATCGTCGAGGTCGAGGCCTACGAGGGGCCCGATGACCCCGCCAGCCACGCCTTCAGGGGCCCCACCGCTCGCACCGAAGTGATGTTCGGCCCGCCCGGACACCTGTACGTGTATCTGAGCTACGGCGTGCACTGGTGCGCCAACATCGTCTGTCACCCCGACGGGGTGGCCGGGGCGGTGTTGCTCCGAGCGCTCGAGCCCTTGACCGGAGTCGACGGCATGTGGAGCGACCGTCCGGCGGCCAAACGGGAGACCGATCTGGCATCGGGCCCCGGCAAGCTTTGCGCGGCGCTGGGCATCACCGACCGCAACAACGGTGTCGACCTCCTCGACAACACGGCCCCGGTTCGCCTACAACGGCCGGCGGACCACCGGTCGGTGTCGGGATCCGGCTTCGCCGTGGGCCCGCGGATTGGGATCACCAAGGCTGTTGATCGGCCGTGGCGGTTCGGGATCGCGGACAGCCCCCATCTGTCTCGGCGCTTCCCCTGACCCCACCACACCATTCCGGCGGCTCCAGACCACCGGAAAGGGGGTCGGGAACCGCCGGTTGGTCGGTTGTAGACTGTGGCGTGCTCTGTGCCCGAGGAATCCGCGATACCGGTTTTATGCTCGTTGACGACAATTCGTCGGCCTTCGACGGTGACACCGGCAATCTCGGCACGGCGATCTCGTTTCTCGAAACCGCCCTGCTGCCCGAGTCGCAGGAGGCCCACCGTGAACAGGTCATCGACTTTTGTGCCGACAACCCCGACGCCCTCGTTCGGACCTGCCTCGAAGGTCACCTGACGGCGTCGGCATTCATCGTCGACCCGGC
>JAOUGG010000925.1 GCA_029857855.1 Acidimicrobiia bacterium
GCTCGGGGTGTCCACAGGTGGCATCGGGTTCGTGGCCATGACTTTCGGCGGGGCCGAGCTGATGGCGTCGTCGAGCTCGGCCGCCATCGCCGATCGGGCAGGACCGAAACGGGCCACGCAGGTGGCGCTGGTGGTGACGTTGATCGGTTTGTTCGTGATGACGCGGGCCGGGTCATCGCTGCCGGTCGGTGCCGCCGGTCTGTTCCTGTTCTTTGTCGGGTTCGAGTTCTCGATCGTGACCTCGTTCTCCTTCGTCAGCGAGGCGCTACCGGCGGCCCGCGGTCGAGTGCTCGCCGTCAACACGGCGATCGGAACGCTGCTACGCGGCATCGGGGTCGCCATGAGCGGCATACTCTACGAACGGTTCGGGATCAATGGGCCCGTGACCCTGTCGGCGGCCGCTGGGATCGTCGCCTTTATGCTGTTGGTGGTCGCCGGCGCGGGCCCGCCGAGCCCGAGAACCGAACAGGGCAAACGGTCATGAGTGAGATCCTCGAACAGGAACGACATGAGCAGGGCTACGCCCGCTCGGAGGCCGACGTACTTCGGGTCATTGAACGAGCGGTGCTCGACAGTGACTATCACGCCAACGGTTACACGACCCGGGCCCAGGCCGACCGGCTGGGCGATCTGCTCGAACTCGCCCCCGGTCACCTCCTGCTCGACGTCGGTTCCGGCTGTGGATGGCCCGGCCTGTACCTGGCGGCCCGCACCGGTTGCTCGGTGGTCACCGTCGATCCTGTGATGGCCGGGGTGCGCACCGCCCACCGGCGGATCGGCGACGACACCATGTCCGAGCGGGCCTGGGCCGTTGCCGGTACCGCCGACCAGGTGCCGTTGAGACAGGGCTCGGTCGACGCCATCGTCCACACCGACGTCATGTGTTGACTGCGCCGCAAGCTCTCCGTGTTGAGAGCGGGCCGGCAAACACTCAAACCGGGGCGACCGATGGCTTTTCTCACCATCGAGCCCGATGACGACCTCTCCCCGGCCCAGCGCCGTCGAGCCGGGCGGGCGGGTCCGCCGTCGGTCCTATTGCCGACGTCCTATCCCAGCCTTCTCCGGACGGCCGGTTTCGTCGACATCGAGGTCGTCGACCTGACCGCCGAGTACCGGGTCACCCAGCAGGCCAAGTTCGACCAGGCCGACCGTCATCGCAGCGAGCTGATCGCCCTCATCGGGGTCGAGGAATATGAGGAGGGGCGGCGAGAGCGCCGCAAGACCCTGGAGGCCATCGACGCCGGGCTGCTGAGTCGCCGCCTCTACGTCGCCCGTCGCCGGTGATTGGGTGGTGAGTGGGGCATCGTGAGCTCGACCCCGCTGCCCTCGACTGGACGATTCATGCGATCGAGAGCGAGGCCGGGATACTTGGCCTGGCCATCAGCGGGGCAGACGACGTGTCGTACCTGGTCCTGGTATGGCCACACCCGAGGAGGCCGACGCACTGGCCGACACGGCGTTCATTCCCGCCGTTGCGGCCTTGACCCCGACGCGATCGAGTCGAGCCCGGAGTCGAGCCTGTCAGAACCGGACCCGGCAGGCGCCGTTGGCCTTGGCCTGGCGGAGGTAACGGAAGCCGATGCCGACCCCGATCGCGTACAGCACGGCGATCGTGATGCCGACGATGGTCCGGTGGTGGTTGACGATGACTCCCAGCGACGTACCGCCGAACACTGCGGCCAGGATGGCCAGCGTCCACGGCAGGTGGCAGGGACAGAGGATGAACGACCACAGTAGCCAGCGCCTCCCGGTCCGCTCGAGGCGTTGGCCCTCGTTCGGTGTCGTCGACGTGTGGCTCATCGTGTCGCTCATCGTATCGCTCATCGTGTCCGACGTTATCGGCGCCCGAACTCTGCGGCTTGAACACCGGCGGTGATCGCTGGAATGGCGGCTACGGCAACCTGGTGCCGCTGGTGTGAGCGCCGGCCCTATCCGTCGAAGCGGCGCGGCGCGAGATGTCGGCCCTGTTCGAGCGGCGGGAGGGTGGCCGAGGTCTACGAGGCGGTTTGCGGCGGCGGCCGCTGGGAGCCGCCGCTCCCGGACAGATCGACGGCGCAGACGAGGTCGAGTGACGGGTCGAGGTCGATCGCCTTCGTCGTCCACCAGCCGTGGGGCCCATCGTTGGCCAGAGTGTAGGC
>JAOUGG010000138.1 GCA_029857855.1 Acidimicrobiia bacterium
GGAGGTGGCGCCGATGACGGTCACCTGCTCACCCCGGCGGTCCAGTTCGGCGTCGAGCATCCGGGCCACCAACTGCAGGGCCAGGTCCTTGAAGGCAAGCGTGGGACCGCGGGTGAGATCGAGCAGATACTGGTCGGGGCCGAGCTCGGTGACCGGGCAGATGTCGGGATGACGGAAGCCGGCGTAGGCCTCCTTCACCATCGAGGCCAGCTCCGCCTCGTCGAACGTTCCGGCAACGAACGGGGCGATGATGGTGGTCGCGGCGTCCACGTAGGGGGTTTCGGCGGTGATCGGAGCCAGGTCCGACAGATTCGGGATCTCTACCGGACAGTACAGACCCCCGTCGGGAGCCAGCCCGGCGAGCAGCACGTCGCCGAAACCGAGGTCGAACTCGTCGACGCCTCCGGGGGCCCGGGTGGACCGGTACCGGATCATGATTCGATGACCCGCAGCACGCTGCCGATGTCCTTCACCACGTCGAGTGAGCGGAGATCGCGCAGGGTCTGCTGCACATCGCGCTCCAAGGCGTTGTGGGTGATGAAGGCGATACGGGCCTGGTCGGCCATGCCCTCCTGCTCCATCGACCGGATGGAGACCTGGTTGCGGCCGAAGGCGTCGGCCACCTCCGACAACACCCCCGGGGCGTCGGCCGTTTCGAGATTGATGTAGTAGGCGCTCTTGAGTAGATCGACCGACCGGATCCGGGACCGGTCGCCGGAGGGCACCGGCCGGAAGGTCCGCTTCCGGAGATTGGCCGAGGCATCGATCAGGTCGCCGAGCACCGCGCTCGCGGTCGGTCTCCCGCCTGCGCCGCGACCGTAGAACATGAGCTCACCGGCGGCCGCACACTCGACGAAGACGGCGTTGAAGCTACCCCGGACCGAGGCCAGCGGGTGGGTGTTGGGGACCATGGCCGGATAGACGGTGACGCCGATCTCACTTCCCGGGCCGGCGCCGTCGCCGGCGGTGCCGGGGTCTGCTTCGAACCGCTCGGCGATGGCGAGCAGCTTGATCGTGTACCCGAAGTGCCGGGCGAACACGACGTCCTCCTGGGTGATGGCGGAGATGCCCTCGTGGTACACGTCGCCGGCGACGACGTTCACCCCGAACGCCAGCGACGCCATGATCGCGGCCTTGGCCCCGGCGTCGTAACCCTCGACATCGGCCGTCGGGTCGCGCTCGGCATAGCCCCGCTGTTGCGCCTCGGCCAGAGCGTCGTGGTAGTCGGCGCCGTCTTCGGCCATGCGGCTGAGAATGTAGTTGGTGGTGCCGTTGACGATGCCGATGACGCGCCGGACATCCTCACCGAGGAGCGACTCCCGGAGCGGTCGGACGATCGGGATGGCTCCGGCCGCGGCCGCCTCGAACAGCAGGTCGACCTGGTTGGCGGCGGCCAGTGCGTAGAGTTCGCTGCCGACATTGGCCAGCAGCTCCTTGTTGGCGGTGACGACGGGCTTGTTGTTCTTCAACGCGTCGATGATCAGGCTTCGGGCCGGCTCGATCCCGCCGATGACCTCGACGACGACGTCGACCGACGGATCGCCGACCACCTTGGCCGCGTCGGTGGTGAACAGGTCCGGATCCACCGCGAGGTCACGCTGCCGGCTCGGATTCCGCACCGCGATCCGTGCGATCTCGAAGCGGACGCCCGACGCCTGTTCGATGGCGTCGTTGCGCTCGTTGATCAGTCCGACCAGCGCGGCGCCCACATGGCCACAGCCGAGGAGCCCGACCCGAACGGTCGTCGGCGATGCCTCGCCCGGATGTGCCGATGATTCGAGGTTGTCGTTTGCCACGGCCCCAACTCTATTGGCTGGAGCCGTCGGTGGTTCCGGATATCGCGGCCGAACCCGGACACCGATGGGCTAGATCAGCGCACCCGAGACGCTGGTCTCCGGATCGGGGAGCGGTGTCGGCGGCGCCGCCGCCAACAACTGCTCGTCGACCGAGCGGATCAGCGCTTCGATGGCGTCGGCGTCGACCTCTTCGAGTTCCTCGGCCAGGTTGTTGACGATGATGTGGCGGGCGACGGCCAGCGACCAGCCCATCGACGTCATCGGCGGCTCCACCCGACCGCTCAGCGAAGCCACCGCCTGGATGACCTCCGACGAGAAGGCCCACAGGCCCAGCAGGTAGCTGCTGACGGCGAAACGGTCGACACCGAAGGCCAGCCGTTCCACCGTGTTGTCGTTGCTGTTGAGCACCCCCCTGGCGTCGACCGGATCCATGCCTTCGATCGAGCCGAGGACCAGCGCTCCGACCTCGTGGAGCATGCCGGCCAGATAGACGTCGGCCAGTTCCGAACGCGACGCCCCGGTGAGAATCCGGTGTGCGTGGCGGGCCAGCGCCGCAACTTGCTGGCTGCGGCGGCTGACGACATCGGCATCGACGACGAGACTGCCGGGCTGACTGAAGACCGAGTAGCCGGCGACGATCGCGCGGAGCACGTCGGTGCCGAGAAGACCGATGGCCTGCTCCACCGACTCGACCCGACGGGCCAGACCGAAGAACGCCGAGTTCAGGAGGCGGAGAATCTCCGCGGTCAACGCCACGTCCTCACACACGATCTCGGCCAGCCTGGCGCTGCTCTCCTCGGCTTCGATGGCCCGAACGAGACGCTGGTAGACCTCGCCCAGGGCGGGGAGCTGATCGACCCGGCCGATCAACGCACGGATCTCCTCCGATGACACGCGCCCCTGGGCGGCGCGGATCTCGGCGATCGCGCTCTTCAGCATGTCGACGTCACACGGTTTGGTGAGGAACTGATGGGCGACCCGGGTCGACCGGAAGATCATCTCGTCCTCGTCGCAACCGGAGAGGATGATACGGGCCGTCGAGGGGCTGCAGTTCCGAACCAGGAACAGCAATTCCGCTCCGTCGGTACCCGGCATCCGCATGTCGCTCACAACGACGTCGAACGCTTCGCGATCCAAAAGCTCCATGGCTTCATCCGCGCTCGTCACGAAGGTCATGTCCCACTGGTGGCGCATGTCCTCGGTGGCTCGTTGTGTGTCCTCGAGAACACTCGGCTGGTCGTCTACGAAAAGGATCTTCAGCACCAACGATCTCGCTTTACTGTGAACTGAAAACAACTGAAAAGGTGACACGTTTCTATCGGAACCGCGCTGTGGTTCTTTAGGAGTGACCGTTGGAGCACGGGCCGACCGCAACGACCTCGTCAGCAGCGGCGCAGGCCCACCGAGCGGGTCGGAACATACTCCACCTTGATCGGAGCGACGATACCGATGGAGGCGTCGAAGTTTCGCAGGCGCTCGAGTAGCGATTGACCGATCGCCGTACCGGCGCTGGCCAGCATCACGTCGTTGACCGTGAAGACGTCCTGGCGGAGCCAGGCTCCGACGAAGAGCTCGTTGGCCGCCAGATTGGCGACGACGGTGCCGTCCCGCCTCGATAGTCGGCGGGCGCCGTCGATCAGTTCCGGATCGTGCCCGCCCTCGGCGGCGATCTCGTCGAACACCGAGTCGATGTCGGTGCCCCGCAAGAGTCCGTCGGCCACCCGGTTGGCGAAGGCGAGCAGTGAGACGTGCTCTTCGAGCCCGTCGGGAGGATCCTCCGCCCCGGCGGCGGCCCGAATGATCGACGACACACCTTCCATTCGGGGGATGTGTCCGAGCAGCTCGGCCGTCACATCCGGGTGACGGCTCAACATGGCCGACTCCGCCTCGGTGAGGGACTCGCCACGTTCGGCCTTCTCCAGGATCGGGCCGGGAACGGCGGCATAGCCGATACCGCTCAACAGCGCGGTGAGGCGCATCTGCCAGTCGGAACCGAGCCGGTAGACCGGCGAGACCTGCTCGACGATCTCGACGACGTGGCGGGTCCGCTTCGTGACCTGGGGGCTCACCAGCCCCACCACCTCGGTCAAGGCCTCGACCGCTCCGGACAGCGTCTGCTCGAGCAACTCCCGCTCGGCGGTGACCAGGCCGTATTGTGCGAGGGCCTTGTCGAGGGCCGAACACAAGGCGACCTTCTCGAGCGGTTTGATCAGGAAGCGGAAGATGTTGCCGCCGTTGACCGCGGCGACGGTGGAGTCGAGGTTGGCTTGACCGCTCAGGATCATCTGAACGGCGTCGGGCTGTTCCTGGTACGCCTTGGCCAGGAAGTCCTCGCCGCTCATCTTCGGCATACGCATGTCGGACACCACGACGGCGTACTCATGCTGGGCCAGCATGTCCAGGCCTTCGTGACCGCCGACGGCGGTGTCGAACTCGTACTCCCGGCGGAGGGTGCGCCGAAAGCCGTCGAGAACGTTCACCTCGTCGTCGACGAACAGAATTCGCTGCGTCATTTTCAGCGAAGCCCGGCCCCGGCGGCGTCGACGACCGCGGCGGCGGGGGCCTCACCGATCAATTCGGTCTCGACGAGACGGACGAGGGCCTCGATCTCTGCCTCGTCATCGGCGACCTCCTCGGTTAGTCGACCGTTGACCACGATGTGACGGGCCAGCGTCAACGACCAGGCCATCGGGCTCACCGAGCGATCAGGCTGCCGGCTCAGCGATCCTACCGCCTGGATGATCTCGGGCGGGAAGGCCCAGAGTCCGAGCAGGTAGGTGCTGATGGCGTACCTATCGATGCCGAAGACGAGACGATCGACCGTGGCCTCATTGCTCCGGAAGGCACCTTCGACGTCGAGTCGGGCGGTTCCGTCGATGGTGGTGAGCACCAGAGCTCCAACCTCGTGGAGCATGCCGGCCAGATAGACATTGGCCAGCTCGGGCGATGTGGCGTCGTTCAGGATGCCGTGGATCCGGCGGGACAGCGCCGCCACCTGCTGGCTGCGGCGGCTGATCGCATCGACGTCGACCGTCGACGATCCACGCTGGTTGAAGACCGAGTGACCGGCGACGATGGCACGGAGCACATCGACTCCGAGAAAGCCGACGGCCTGGGCCACCGATTCGACCCGTCGGCTGAGACCGAAGAACGACGAGTTCAACAGGCGGAGGATCTCCGCGGTCAAGGCGACGTCCTCCGAGACGATCTCGGCCAGCTCGTCGTTGTTTGCTTGACCCGACTCGATTGCCGACACCAGACGCTGGTAGACCTCGCCGAGTGCCGGGAGCTGCTCGACACTGCCGATCAGATCCCGGATCTTCCCAGAAGGCACGGCCTGCTGAGCGTCGCGAATCTCCGCGATCGTCCGCTTCAGCAGTTCGACGTCGCACGGTTTGCTGAGGAACTGGTGGGCGACCCTGGTCGAGCGGAACACGGCCTCGTCCTCTGCGTAGCCGGAGAGCACGATACGTGCTGTCGACGGGCTGCAGGCACGAACCAGCATCAGCAATTCGGCGCCGTCGGTTCCCGGCATGCGCATGTCGGTGACGACGACGTCGAACGCCTCCTCGTCGAGCATCGTCATGGCCTGGTCGGCGTCCTCCGCGAACCGGATGTCCCACTCGTGACGCATGTCGCGAGTCGCCCGCCGCACCGCCTGAAGGACGTTCGGCTCATCGTCTACAAACAGGATCTTCAGCAAACTCGTCTCGATTTCAGAAAGGGTACGAAGCTACAGGTCTTGTATCGGAGAAGGCAGTACGCCTCTTAGCACTCCATCGAACGGTCGGGCGGCATCGGTCCGTCGCCGTGCTGACCACTCGGAGCTCAAGGCACGGGGGATTTCCTTCAACTACCCCGGCCGATCCGCCGATTGGTCGGGCAGAACGACCATGACATATCCGCAAATCCCTTCCTCGAGCCGGCCCAACGGCGTGGTCCCGTTCATCGACGATCGAATCGACGTTTCCGCTCACGTGTTGGCGGCGATGCTGAACTCGATCGAGCACCACGTCTGGTGGAAGGACCGCGACGGGCGGATTCTCGGCTGCAACGACGCGTTCGCCCGGAGCGTCGGGCTGTCGACGGCCGACGATGCCTACGGTCTGACCGACCGGGACCTCGCTCTTCCGGCTGCACAGATCGACTCGTTCGAAGCCGAGGATCAGATCATCCGGTCGACGCGAACGGCGATCCTCAACCACGAGAAAGCCGTCGACATGGGCACCGCCACCGTGCACATTTCGGTGTCCAAGATCCCGGTCTTCGACGACGGCGGCAACTACGCGGGCATGGTTGGGCTCGCCGTCGACGTGACCGAGCGGGTTTCCATGGAGGAACAGCTGATCGCAGACTTTCAGCTGTTCGACAAGATTCTCGCCAACATCCCGTACCAGATCGTCTGGAAGGACCGCGACCACCGCTACTTGGGGGCAAATGCGGCGTTCCGGGATCTGATCGGTGTCCTGACCAACGAGGAGCTGGCCGACCTCGACGCCACCACCCTGTCGGCCGACCAGCGGGCGATCCTCGACGCGATCGAGGCTTCGAGCGAGGCTGTGATGGCGAGCGGTGTTGCCCAGCTGCGACAGCCGGTGACCGTGGCAGACCCGGCCGGCCGGGCCCGTCACCTCGACGTCAGTCGGGTGCCGCTGACAGGCGGTCGATCGGAGCCGACCGGTATCGTGCTGATCGCGGCCGACGTGACCAATCAGCGGGACCTCGAGGCCCAGCTCAGCGAGGCGTCAAAGTTCGAGGCACTGGGCCAGCTGGCGGCCGGCGTTGCCCACGAGATCAACACTCCGGTCCAATACGTCGGCGACAACCTCGCGTTTCTCAGCTCCGGCTCCG
>JAOUGG010000926.1 GCA_029857855.1 Acidimicrobiia bacterium
GATTACGGCTACCACAACGGCGATCGCTGCGAGCACGGCGCCGACCGAGAAACCGCCACCCCGGCTCGACGAGACGGTCACGTTCTGGCCCGCCGTCGGCTGCGGTGGGGGAGAGGTGTACTCGGTGCCTGGAGCTGGAGGCACCGTAGCTTGAGCGGGATCCATCGGCGCGCTCCTGGTCTGGCCGCCAACGCTCACCGAATCGGTCCATTGCTGCCCGTTCCAGTATCGAGCGTCACCCTGGCCGCTCGGATCCCGATACCATCCAGCTATCACCACATATCCTCCTCGGTCTTGAAACGTCAGTCTCGGATCAACAGCTTGTGAAGCATAGCAACGTCTGGTAACGGAACCGATCCTGTCGAGCGATGGTGAGCGGCCGCTGCGAACAGGTGCCGTGACCCCGTCCGGTCAGTGGCTGATGGCAGCGGCGGCGTCGACCATGATGAGGTCGTGCCACCAAAGCCGTTGGAAGAGCTGCGCCGAGGAACCGTCCAGGTCGCCCAGTGGCCGTTCATCATCGAGCTGCTCGACGATCCGCCGGGCTTCGGCGTCCAGGAAGAACACCAGATCCCGGTCGGTGTGGGCTCGGTTGATCAGCACGGCGGCGACCCCCGGAGGTAGCCGATCCTCGACCATGGTCACCGTGGTCGGCCGGATCGGTACATAGCTCTTCCAATCCTCGTCGTCCCAACGTACCGGGTGCGTCGGGAGAGGGGAGTCGTTGCCGTAGGCGATCACGTTGTGACGCGTCATGGTGCCCCGGAAGAGTTCGAGGGCGGCGAACTGTTCGGGTTCGGGCATCGCTGCGATGCGCCGACCGTGGGCACCTCGGTTATGGCCCCACACTGTGGTCGATACGGTGCCTGACGTACCCAACGACCGAATCGCAGGTCTGCGCCCTCGATCAGGCGTAACACTTCGGGGACCGTGTAAGAGCGATCGCGAGGGTTGAGCAGGGCGTCGGCCAGGGCGTCGTCGTGAGCGAAATCCGGCGTGTTCCGCAACAGGTGGCTTAGCGGATGACCTTGCGGTAGCTCCCTGAGGGTCGCCACCAGGTCGCCGATGTCGTCCGGGTTGGGCTTCACACCTAGGCGCCGGCAGTAGTCCTGCAAGAGGTACACGCCGAAACGGCCGTACGATGCATAGACCATGAGGTGGATGGCACCGGTCGGCGCCAGCGCATCCCGGAGGGTCCGGAGACCCACCTCCGGATTGGCCAGGTGGTGCAGGACGCCCGTACACACGATGTGATCGAACGATGGGCCGAGTGTGCCGGCCTCCTCGATCGGCATCCGGTGGAGCTCGAGGTTGGTGAGCCCGTACCGCTCGCCGAGCCGCCTGGTGGCACGGATACTGGTTGGGCTGACATCGATCCCGACCACTCGGGCGTTCGGGTACCTCAGTGCGTACCTCGCCGCCTGCGACGTGCCGCACCCGGCGATCAGGATGGCGCGGTCGTCCCGGTAGGGCACGGACGGCCACATCCGGGCGTGCTCCACCCGACGGCGCAGCCCGTCCCTCCAGGCGGCAGCATCCTCGTCCAGACTGTCGACGGGTGGCGGATACGGGTGGCGATCGTAGAACCGGGCGATCACATCGCCCTCGCGGGACATCGGGGGTCACCCGCTCGCAGGCTTGGCGTGCCTCACCGTTCGGAATCCGATGTGGCTCATACCGGTGTCGATCATCTGCGGCCGGCGCGCCGCCGGTCGGTATCGCCGGCAGTAGTTGTCGGCGCAGAGGAACGACCCGCCCTTGATGACCTTGCGAGGTATGCGAAACTGCGGCTGCACCGGGTCGAAGCTGGCTTCGATGCTTGGCCCCCGGGGGTTGGTCGGCACACAGCAGGGCTTGTCGAGATCGGCATCATGGCGATCTGCGTACCAGTCGGTGGTCCATTCCCAGACGTTCCCGGCCATGTCCAAGAGGCCGTAGGCGTTGGGTGGGAACGAACCGACCGGTGCGGTACCGGCGAAGCCGTCCGCCTTGCTGTTGCGCCATGGGAAGTCGCCCTGCCAGAAGTTGGCCAGATATCTGTTGTCGGGCACTGCCTCGTCGCCCCAGACGAACGCCTTCGACTCGAGACCGCCACGGGCTGCGTACTCCCATTCGGCCTCGGTCGGCAGCTC
>JAOUGG010000139.1 GCA_029857855.1 Acidimicrobiia bacterium
AGATGCTCCGGAGCGCGGCCGCCGCCACGGGCCCTCGGCTCGGTACCACCTACGCGGTGCCCTTCGAACTGTTCGCCTTCTGACGGCTCCGCCGGACACAACCGTCGTCGGCGATGGCGAGGGGGGCGAACAGTCGCTCGATGAACGGGTTCACGAACCTGCCGTCCGGGTCTGCCTCGGCCTGCACGCGGCGAAACGTCGTGAACCGGTCGCCGTGCATCCGGGCGATGTCGTTGACGTCGAACGACTCGCACCACTTCCCGAGGTGGATACGGGCGTCATTGCCTCGAACCCAGTCCTCGACCGCCGCGAAGTATCGCCCGACCGCGCCCGACTGATTGCAGCACAGGCACAGCCACGCCGTCTCCCGATCGACGCCGGCCCCCAGCAGCGTGGCGTCGTGCCAGGCCGGGCTGAACCGGACCTCGACGAGGAGGAACGGCAGCCGCCGCCGGTGCCGGAATCGGCCGCTCCGGTACAGGTCCTCGTAGAGCTCGATCACCTCCCGGAGGCGGTCCCAGACGAGGTCCCGGGGAACGGCCACCTCCAGTTCCTGATGGAGGTGGTACTGGGTACGGTTGAAGGCGTCGTGTGACCGGTGGACGAGGTCGACCGGCGTCTGCAGGCGCATGGCCACCGGCGCGGTCCAGGGCAGGACTCCGAGGTGGGCGGCGGCGTCGCCCACGACGGCGGCCGCAATCGCCGCCTTGGCCTCGTTGAGCGCCTCCCGGATCCGGCCGGCGAAGCTGGGGGCGGCGTCGGTGCGGTCCCAGATGTGGACGTGCACATGGTCGGTGAACGGGTAGGCGTAGAAGCTGACATGGTCGTTGCGTTCCAGCAGGCGGTCGAGGTTGGAGCGGGCCCAGTCGAGCGACTTCACGTCTGTGGCCTGCGCGAGGTTGAACGCTTCCACACACTGGACCGTCACCTCGGTGATGATGCCGACGGCACCGAGCCCGCCGACTGCGGCCCGGAATAGGTCGTCGTCCGGGCTGAGGACGTGCACGGTTCCCGTGCCGTCGACCAGCCGGAGCGAGACCACCTGATCACTCAAATGGGCAGGACCACGCCCGGTGCCGTGCACGTCGGTGGCCAGGATGCCGCCGATGCTTTGGGCGTCGTGGGACGCCAGCGAACACAGCGCGAGGCCCCGATCCCACAGCGCAGCGGTCAGGTCCCGCAACCGGGTCCCACCCCGTACGGTGACCCGGCGGGTGGCCGGGTCGATGTCGACGATCCCGGTCAGCCGATCGAGCGACACCGTCAGCCCCTCGGAGACGAGGGCGTCATTGAACGAGTGGCCGGAACCGACGACCCGAACCGAACGCGAAGATCTGACGAGTTCGACCGGCTCCTGTTCGTCGTGCGGTTCCGCCCACCGTGCCCGGTGGCGGCGATCGCCTGACCAGTTCCGGTACTCGTGGCCTCGGCGGCCACCCTCCAGAAGCAGCGGCTTGCGGCGGACACCGGTCAAGAAGAGCAGCGAGTTCGCCAAAGTGCGAGCGCCGGATGCCACGAATGACGGATAGCGGATGAAGTCGTCGGCCACCGGCCGCCTCTCGATGATCTTGGATCCCAGCATGTACTGGAGACGCCCGGGACCACCCCGTGGATACATCCGACCGCGATCGTCAGCAAATCGCGGCCTGGCGCCGTAGCCGATCCGAAACCAGGGACCTCAGTCCCTACTGTCGAAATTTTTAGTTGCTTAGTCTTCGAGGCGACGACTTAGCTTTGGGATGGGTTCAACGCGATGTTTGGGTTTCTTGGGCTTTCCAACCTCTTGATTGTGGCGATTGTCTCGATCGTCGTTGGAGCCATCACATGGTCACGCCTCTGGGGCCGCAACGCCATCGGCCGGGTCACCTGGACCGACGCCTGGTTGAAAGCGGGCATCGTCACGGTGGCGGCCGTCATGCTCGTCGCTTACCTGCCGGCCCGGGTTCTCCAGACCGGGACCGTGGCGAACATGAGCCGCACGGTTCAGGATCTCATCGGGACGTCGGTCTGGGCCGGCGGTCTTTTGGCCGTGCTCATCGGGTTGCACCATCTCCGCAGATCGCAGAGAGTCTGATGTCGGACTGGACGAATCTCTCCTACTTCGACACCAATATCCCGTGTCTGGCAGCCTGCCCGGTCCACACCAACGCCGGCATGTATGTGGCTGCGATCGCCGACGGCGACGACGAGCTGGCCTACCTTACGGCTCGTCTCCCGAATCCGTTTGCCTCTGTCTGCGGACGGGTCTGCGCCGCACCCTGCGAGGATGCCTGCCGAAGGGGTGAGATCGACCGTCCGATCGCCATTCGGGCACTGAAACGCTACGTCACCGAGCAGTTCGGAACCGAGTCGGAACGCGGTTCGCTGTGGGACAAGGTCTCGACCCCGCCTGAGCAGAGGCGGGAACAATCGATCGGCATCGTCGGTGGGGGACCGGCAGGCCTGGCATGTGCCCACGATCTGGCCAGGTGGGGCTACCCGGTGACGGTGTACGAGGCCACCGACCGGCTCGGCGGTGCGATGTGGCTTGGAATCCCCGAGTACCGGCTCGATCGCGATGTGCTGGCCGCCGACGTGGGCGCGATCATCGATCTGGGTGTTCAGGTCGAGTACAGCACCAGACTTGGCCACAACGTCACACTGGCCGACCTGCGACGACGGCACGATGCCGTGTTCCTTGCCATTGGAGCGACCCTGGGTCGAGGACTTGACATCGAGGGTGCAGACGCCGACGGTGTGTTCAAGGCCATCGAGTTCCTGATCAACATGAACCGCGGCTTCAAGGTCGAGCTCGGCGAGCGGGTCGTGGTGATCGGCGGCGGGGACGTGGCCATGGACGCGGCCCGAACCGCACTACGGGCCGCCGACTACGAACGTGCCGTCGACGATCCGCCCGGCCCTTCGACAGCGGGGGCGTCGCCCGATCGATCGGCGATGGCCGATGCCTTGGATGTGGCCCGCACCGCGGCCAGGGCCGGAGCCCGCTCGGTCACCGTGATCTCGCTGGAGTCGCGGGAGGAGATGCCGGCCCACGAGTTCGAGATCGAGGAAGCGGTTCTGGAAGGGGTGACCATGGTCCCCAGAAGGGGGCCGGCACGGATCGTGGTCGAGGACGGCCGGACCGTCGGGGTTGAAACGATCGGTGTGACTCGGGTTTTCGACGCCGACGGTCGCTTCAACCCGGAGTTCGACGACGCCGACCGTCGGCTCCTCGAAGCCGACACCGTGATTCTCGCCATCGGCCAGGCCATCGACCTCGATGCGCTCGGCACCGATGGTCCCTTGATCTCACCACGACGCACCATTGCCGTCGACGACGAGACCGGGGCAACGTCGGAGGGGGATCTGTGGGCCGGAGGCGACGCGGCCAAGGGACCCCGTTCGCTCATCTCGGCCATCGCCGACGGGCGTCGCTCGGCTGCCGCCATCCATCGAAGTTTCGGGGGAGAGGTGGCCGACCGTCAGCCCGGTCGGATGATCAGACTCGAGCAGTTCCACCGGTTGGACGACACCTACGATCGATTCGCTCGAGTCGAGGTTCCGACCCTGCCCACCGGTCGTCGACTTGGTCTGGCCGAGGTTGAAACCGGATTCACCCCGGAGCAGGCCCGTTGCGAAGCCAACCGCTGCCTTCGGTGCTTCGCCAACATCATGCTCGACGTCGACCGCTGCGTGCTTTGCGCTCTGTGCGCCGACGTCTGTCCGGTCGACGTCATCTCCCTCGTGCCGTCCGAGGAGATCGAGCCGTCTCGGGCCGGTGGCACGGCGCTGTTACTGGACGAGCAAAGCTGCATTCGATGCGGATTGTGTATCGAACGATGCCCGCCGGACGCACTGTCGATGGGCGTCTGGACGGGAGTGGGAGTACCCCAATGGACCTAAAGGATCGGGTTGAAGACGAGGGCAACGCCGCAGGGACGGATGGATCGTTCGATCCGGGGAGGGCCGATCCGGGCGCCCTGGCCCGGTTCCGGCGGACCGAGTTCGGTCGCTCGATCTTCCGCACTCCGGGACGTCTGACACCGCGGGATCGGGCCGCCGGCCACTGGGCCAACTTCTTCCTCCACATCTACCCGGTCAAGATGCGACGAGCCGAGGCCGGCTTTCGCTACTCGTGGTATCTGGGGGTGATCTCCACCGTTCTGCTCGGGTCGCTGGTCGTTTCGGGCATCTACCTCATGTTTTTCTACGTCCCGACACCCAATCAGGCCTACGTCAACATTCAGACATTGCAGGTCGACGTCCGTTTCGGTCAGTACATCCGCAATGTTCACCGGTGGTCGGCCCACCTGATGGTGTTGGCCGTCGCCGCTCACATGGCCCGGGTCTTCTACCGAGGGGCTCACAAGAAGCCCCGCCAGTTCAACTGGGTGATCGGCGTGGTTCTGCTTGTGCTGACGCTGCTCTTGTCGTTCACCGGCTACCTGTTGCCCTGGGACCAGTTGGCGTTCTGGGCGGTGACGGTCGGTTCGGAGATGGCCGGGTACGTGCCCTTCGTCGGCAACGAAGTACGGGAGACCCTCCTGGGAGGGTCGAGCGTCGGCGCCCCCACGCTACTTCGCTTCTATGTCCTGCACGTTGTGGTGCTACCCCTTCTCCTCGGTGTGGTCCTCATGATCCATCTCTGGCGATGGCGAAAGGACTCGATGCTCGATCTCGATCCTTCGGGCCGGGCGAACGATTCGAAAGGCGACGACGGTGACTGAGACGAACATCGACGGATCGACACCTGTCGAAGACAACCGGCGGGTTCTTGGCATCGTGCCCGGCAAGCCGGTGGCCGGCGATCGCAAAGAGCCGGATCGTCAGGATCTGGTCATGGTCTGGCCCCACGTGTTGGTGCGTCACGCGGTGGTTGCCATGGCCGTTGTCGTCGTGGTTCTGTTGGCTTCGGTCTTCTTCGACGCCCCGCTCCGGGCGGTGGCCAATCCCACGTTGACCCCCAATCCGGAGAAGGCCCCCTGGTACTTTGCCGCCCTGCAGGAACTGCTCTCGCACTTTCATCCGCTGGTGGCCGGTGTTCTCATCCCGGCCGCGGTGATCGTGGGCCTGGGGGCACTGCCCTATATCGATACCAATCCCACCCGCCGCCCCCGGGACCGCAAGGTGGCGGTTCTCGCTTTCACCATGGTCATGGTGCTCTGGATCGCCCTGACCATTATCGGCTTCGCCTTCCGCGGTCCGAACTGGGAGTGGGTATGGCCGTGGGTCGAGTGGCACGGAGAGTTGTAAGGAGCGACATGACCAACAGGATGAATCGTCGACAAGTACTGGTACGGGCCTGGCAGGCCGGCGCCACCCTGGTGGCCGGGGCCGGGGCCTGGACCACCTGGGATCTGCTCAAGCCTTTGAAGAACTCCGGCTTGGGAGGCCTGGTTCGCACCGTTGCCCCTGAGGCCGTCGGCGAGACCGGAGCCGTCGAGGTGCTTGCCGCCAAGGCGTTCCTGGTTCGAGTCGACGACGAGATCGTGGCCCTGTCCGAAAGCTGCACCCATCTTGGCTGTCGGGTCCCGTATTGCGAGTCGTCGAATCGTTTCGAATGCCCGTGCCATGGGTCGGTCTTCAACCGGGCCGGCGAATTGATCACCGGACCGTCACCCCGCGGCCTCGACCGGCACCCGGTCGAGATCGGAGAGGACGGTCTGCTCTACATCGACACCGAGTCGACGATCCCCGGGGCCGCTCCGGGGACCTTGACGATCGACGAACCGAGCGACGGGCCGTCGTGTGCCGGCGAAGGTGATCACTGATGCCCTACGGCTACACCACCGATCCCGACGTCGACAGCTCGACCGATCGCACCATGATGATCGGCGTCGTCCTGCTCTTCATTCTGGTGGCGGCCTTCCCGCTCTACCTGCTCTATGAACCTGGGTCCCGGGAGGAAGCCCGCCGGGTGCAACTCGACTCCCTGATCGAGGAGGGATCGTCGGTGTGGGAGTTCAGTTGCGCCGCATGTCATGGCGAGATCGGTGAGGGCGTCTCGGCGCCGGCCCTCAATTCACAACAGTTCATCCAATCATCATCCGACGAGCAGACCCGGCTCCTGATAGCGGTCGGCGTGCCGGGCACCGCCATGAGTGCCTTTTCGCAGGACCACGGCGGCCCCATGACCTCCGAACAGATCCGGGCGGTAACCGCCTACATCCGCAGCTGGGAGGAGCAAGCCCCCGATCGGCCCGATTGGCGTGATCCGGGTGGTGGGTGATCCAGATCCAGGTGTGACCCGGCCACGGCGGGCGATATGACCAAAAGAAGGACGTGATGACGACGAACATCAGACAACTGGAAGCGGAAGCACCGAGGCTGCTCAACTGGGGCGAGGAGCGAATCCGGGTGCTCCATTTCACCTGGATCGCCTTCTTCATGACGTTCTACGTCTGGTTCAACCTTGCCCCCCTGGCCACCACGATGAGGAACGACCTCGACTGGTTGACCGAGGAACACATCAAGGTGCTACTGATCTGCAACGTGGCGCTCACCATTCCCGCCCGAATCCTGGTCGGCACGATGATCGACCGGTTCGGAGCCAGGCTCGTGTTCAGCGGTCTCATGGTACTGATGGCCATTCCCGCCATCTGGTTCGCCTTCGCCGACAGTTTCACCCAGATGATGATCTCCCGGCTG
>JAOUGG010000140.1 GCA_029857855.1 Acidimicrobiia bacterium
GAAGCCGTTACGGCGGTTGTCGAAAGGCCTGGACTCGCCGGTCGACGACAACGCCGTCATGTTGCCGAAGCCGGCCAGAGCCGTCGGGCAGGTGGGTGCCTCGCTACCGCCGGCGAGCATGACGTCGCATCGACCCATCCGGATCGTGTTGAGCGCCGCGCCGATCGAGTGGGTGCCGGCGGCGCAGGCGGTCACGATCGCCTCGCAGGGACCCTGGAAACCGTGGCGCATCGAGGCGCTGGCCGCCGCGGCATTCGGCATCATCATCGGGATGAGGAACGGCGAGACCCGCCGATCCCCCTTCTCGTGGCGGATGATGATCTGTTCCTCGTTGGTTCGGATACCACCGATGCCGGTGCCGATCATCACGCCCATCCGAGCCGGGTCGGCGGCGAGGTCGCCGGCCTGCTCCAAGGCCATGTCGGTGGCCGCCAGCGCGAACTGGGTGAACCGATCGGCCCGACGGGCCTCCTTCGGATTGGAGAACCATGGTGACGGATCCCAGTCCGGAATGACGCGATCGCCGTCGACCGGCGGGCGCAGGAGACCCTCCCAGAACGCGTCCGGGCCGATGCCGCAGGGTGCGACGACCCCAACGCCGGTGACGGCGACCGCCCCCTCCATCAGAGTTTCCCGACCACCAGATCGTAGGCGGCGCCCACGGTCTCGATGCCCTCGAGCTCCTCCTCCTCGACGGAGACACCGAACTCCTCCTCGAGCGCCATGACGAGCTCGACCAGGTCGAGGCTGTCGGCGTCGAGGTCCTCGGCGAACCGAGCCTCGCGGGTCACCTTGTCGGCATCGACGGAAAGCACCTCGACGGCGCACTTCTGAAATGCCTGAAACTTCGTCGCATCATCACTCACGGTGTTCCTCCTGGAACTGTTTCTTGTTGCTGACTAGCTGGTACGGGGAATGGTTTGCGGATACCTGTTACGGGCCGCAGGGACCCCTCACGGTAACGTGGTGGTTTCTAGCCTCCAAAGCCGCCGCCCATCCCCAGCCCGCCGTCGACGGGAATGGTCACGCCGGTTATGTAACCGGCCCGCTCGGAGGTCAGGAAGGACACTGCGGCCGCCACCTCTTCCGGGCGCCCGATCCGGCCGACGGGAACGGCGGCGGTCATCGCCTCGATGGTGGCGTCGCCGGCGGCGGCCAGCATGTCGGTCTCGATGGGTCCGGGGGCGATGAGGTTGACCGTGATGCCCCGGGACGCGAACTCGCGTGCCAGCGAACGACCGAGGCCGACGAGACCTGCCTTTGACGCCGCGTAGTTGGCCTGGCCGGCCTGACCGAGCGCACCGACCACCGAGGACATGAGTACGATCCGCCCCCAACGGTTCTTCATCATCGGGCGAATCGCCCGCTTTGCGACCCGGAAGGCACCGGTCAGGTTGGCGTCGACGACGTCGGAGAAGTCGTCCTCCGACATGCGCAAGACGAGCATGTCACGGGTGATCCCGGCGTTGGCGACGACGATCGACGCCGGACCGAATTGCGACTCGATCTCGTCGAACGCTCCGTTGATCGAGTCGCCGTCGGTGATGTCGCACTGGACCCAGGTCAGGGCGGGGTCGAGGTCGTCCGGTTTCGACCGGGAACCGATGACGACCCGATGGCCGTCGTCGACCAGTGCCCGGGCCGTGGCCAGGCCGATGCCCCGGCTCCCGCCGGTCACGAAAGCGACCCGACTCACTGTCCACCCCACTCGACGATGGCACTGGCCCAGGTCATCCCGGCGCCGAAGCCGATGAACATCACCGTGTCACCGGGGTTCACACGTCCGTTGAGCTCGGCGTCCTTCAGGGCCAGCGGGATCGACGCGGCCGAGGTGTTGCCGGTTCGTTCCAGCACCATCGCCGTCTTGTCCATCGAGAACCCCAGTTTTCGCCACGCCGACTCCACGATCCGCACGTTCGCCTGGTGGGGGATGACGAGGTCGATGTCGTCGATGGTGAGCCCGGCCCGCTCGAGCGACGTCTTGGCCGAATGCTGGATGACGGTGACCGCTTGGCGGAACACCTCCTTGCCGTCCATCTTGAGCACGTCGCCGTGCTCGGCGTAGAGGATGTGCACGAGGTTCCCGGCCGACCCGAGATCCCAGCTCAACAGCCGGCCACCACCGGTTTCGGAACGTTCGACGACGGCGGCGCCGGCCCCGTTGCCGAACAGGATGCCGGTGCCGCGATCGTGGTAGTCGGTGATTCGATCCAACGACTCGGCACCGATGACGAGGATGCGGTTCATGCCCTGCAGCATCAGCCCGTTGGCCACGATCAACCCGTACACCCAACCGGAGCAGGCCGCCTGCACGTCGAACGCGCCGCACTGGAGACCGAGTTCGTTCGCCACGGCCGGGGCGGTGCCGGGGCAGATGTAGTCGGGCGAGGTCGTGGCGAGGATGACCTGATCGATGTCGGTGGCGTCGACCGAGGCTTCGGCCAACGCGATCCGGGCCGCCTCGGTGGCCAGGCCCGAGGTCGATCCGCCGATTCGGCGCTCGCTGATGCCGGTGCGCTCGCGAATCCAGTCGTCGGTGGTGTCCATCCAGGCCGTGAGATCGTGGTTGGTCAACACTTTGTCGGGCAGCGCGGCGCCAACGCCGGTGATGGTGAAGCCCCATGGACCGACCCCGGCGGCGGTGACGCCGTCGGGACTCGTCTGGGTGCCGAGGCTGTTTCCCGATTGATTGTCGGTCATATCGACGTTCCTTGTGGGAGCTGGCGGGTAGCGGTCGGGGGTGAAGGACGGGCTAGGGGGTTCCGAGTGAGGCGCTGCGCAACCATGCCAGCGGCTGGGATGCGGTGACACGCTCTCCGGCCAGTGCCAGCAAACCCTGGAGGGAGCCCTCGAACGCGGAGCGGACCTCCGTCTCGCCGACCCGACCGACCGGTTGTCCGACCTGTATCTCCTGGCCGTCGGTCAGGCCGACGATCGGTTCGAACACGCCCGTGGCCGGACTCACGATGAGGCGTTCGACGGCGTAGAGGTGTTCACCCTGGGCCACGCCTCCCGATGCCGACGCGCCCGACAGGCTCTCCAGGAGCGCGTCGACGTCGGCCGGGGTGTTGACCGATATGGCGGTCGTGCCCTTGATGGTTCGCTTGATCAGACCGGTCAACGTCGTGCCCGGCCCGAGTTCGAGAAAGACGGTGGCCCCGGCCTCGTCGAGTGCGTGCAGTGTGTGGCGCCACAACACCGGACTCGTCAGCTGGGCACCCAGAAGACCGGGCCACTCGGACGCCTCGTTGTGGGGGAGGGCGTCGACGTTGGCGAACACCGGCCGGTTCGGATCTCGGAACTCGACATCGGCCAACGCCTTTCGCAGCCGATCGCGGGCCGGCGACATGAACGGGGTGTGGAACGCACCGCCGACGTTGATCGGCATGACCCGTTTGGCCCCCGACTCCTTGGCCAGCTCGCCCGCCTTGGTGATGCCATCGGGGTCGCCCGCGATCACGACCTGGCCGGCCGAGTTGTAATTGGCGACCCAGACCTCACCGTCGGCTCGCCGGCAGGCCAGATCGACCTTCTCGTCGTCGAGCCCGAGCACGGCTGCCATGGTGCCGTTGGTCGCATCGGCGGCGGCCTGCATTGCTTCGCCTCGTTCGGTGACCAGCTGCACACCGGCCGAGAACCCGAGGGCGCCGGACGCGGTCAGGGCGGAGTACTCACCGAGGCTGTGCCCGGCGTGGAACGCCGGCTCGAGGCCGGTCCGCTCCACGGCGTCGAGAACGATCATGCTCACGATGTAGGTGGCCAGCTGGGAGTTGCGGGTCTCCCGCAGCTCATCGGCATCGGCCGACAACAGGAGATTGGCGATGTCTCGACCGGAGGCCTCGGAGGCCTCGTCGACCAGTTCCCAGCTCGGGTGGTCGGTCCAGGCCTCGCCCATTCCCGGGGCTTGGGACCCCTGGCCGGGGAACGTGAAAGCAATCATCACCGCACTCATTACATCATCTGACCAAGGCCGGGGCGAGAACGTTACCCAGGTGAAACAAGTCCACACCACGCGACCAGCGGCCATGTAGAATCACCCGAGCAGCAACCACGTTGCACGCCGCACCCAACAGGCCCGGGTGGCGGAATGGCAGACGCGGCGGATTCAAAATCCGCTGTCCGAAAGGGCGTGTGGGTTCGACTCCCACCCCGGGCACCATCGACACCTCGGCGTGGTCGGCCACTCGGCCGACTCGGCCCGCGCAAGCCAGCGCGGACCGGACAACCGAGTGGGAACACCGGGGTCGATGACCTGGGGAGGTTCCGTTGTTTCGTCCGTCGATCGAAAAGAAACTGACGTCGGTTTCCGGTGAGATGCGCAAGCTGCGCGATGACCTGCGGGTACTCGATGAACAGCTGCTCCAGGTGAGCGACGAAGCCGAGGATTCCCGGCTTCGGGCCCTTGTCTCGGAAACCCCGCTGGCGGCAGCCGAGCACCGGGACGCGCAGAAGGCGGTTGGGGCACTGCGCCGCAACAGGGAGGCCACGGTTCATCGGCTGCAAAAGCTCGAAGCACTGCAGGACGAACTGCTCGATGAACTCACGAAGGCTCGCTAGTTTCCGGTGTCCACGAAACGAATCATCATCGCCGAGGACGAGCCGCTGATCCGACTTGATCTGACCGAAGCGCTCACCGACGAGGGGTACGAGGTGGTCGGCGAGGCGGGCGACGGAGCGGAGGCCGTTGCACTGGCCCGCGAGTTTCGGCCCGATGTGGCCATCGTCGACATCAAGATGCCGAACGTCGGCGGTCTCGAGGCGGCTCGGCAAATGGTGTCGCAGCGACTGTGCGCGGTCGTCGTGCTCACGGCGTTCTCACAGCGGGAACTCATCCAGGAGGCCACCGAGGCCGGCGCTCTGGCTTACCTGATCAAGCCGTACCGGCAGTCCGAGCTGGTGCCGACGATCGAGCTGGCGTCGGCCCGGTTCCGCGAGCTGGTTGCGTTGTCGGAGCAGTCCGAATCGCTGGCCGATCAGCTCGAAACCCGCAAGTTGGTCGACCGGGCCAAGGGCGTGCTGATGGATCGGCACGAGCTGGGCGAGAACACGGCGTTCCGGTTCCTGCAGCAGACGGCGATGAGCACCCGATCGTCGATGAAGGCGGTCGCCCAGAGGGTGATCGACGGTGATCTGATCCCCTGATGGGTTCGGTCGGCCGCCGGATCGGTCGGCTGTCGATCTGGTGTCGACCCGGGAGCCTGGTGACCGGCTCGCTGTTGGCAGACGAGTTCAGCGGGCAGATGGAGCGCGAAGCTCCTGACCACGATGAACTCGAGGCCGAGGGTAGGCGTGTAGCGCCTACCCTCTCAGGCCCATAGGCTCGGCAGTGATGCCGACCTTGATGCTGATCGACGGGAACTCTCTTACCTACCGGGCCTTCCACGCCCTGCCGCAGGATCTGGCCACTGCGTCCGGTCAGGTGACGAACGCCGTGTTCGGGTTCACTTCGATGCTCATCAACCTGGTGCGGGATCACCAGCCCGACGGCGTCGCTGTGGCCTTCGACCGGCCGGAACCGACCTTCCGTCACGAGCAGGTCGAGACCTACAAGGCCAACCGATCGGCGGCCCCCGACATCCTCAAGCAGCAGATGGGCCTCGTCCGTAAGGTCCTCGACGCGTTGCGGCTCCGTCAGCTCGAATTGGCCGGCGTGGAGGCCGACGACATCCTGGCCACACTGGCCACGCAGGCTGGAGTCGAAGGCATCGATGTCCTGCTGGTGACCGGCGACCGCGACAGCTTCCAGCTCGTCTCCGATCCTCACATCAAAGTGGTGTACAACAAACGCGGTGTGAGTGACTACGCCGTGTACGACGAGGCCGGCATCCTGGAACGGACCGGTGTCCCGCCCTCGAAGTACGTCATGTACGCGGCCATGCGGGGTGACAACAGCGACAACCTGCCCGGCGTTCCCGGGGTGGGGGAGAAGACGGCGGCCAAGCTGCTCGACAAGTACGGGGACCTCGACGGCATCTTCGCCCACGTCGAGGAGCAGACCCCGAAACTCAAGGAGAATCTCGCCGCCGCCGAGGAGCTCGTCCGTCTCAATGCCGTGGTGATGGAGCTGCTGCGCGACGTCGACCTGGGTGTCGATCCCCGCGATCTGCTCGGCATCGATCCGTACGATGACGACGAAGTTCGCAAGCTGTTCGACTTTCTCGAGTTCCGCACGCTCATGGCTCGATTGGAGGAGGCGTTCGCCTCGTCGGTCGGCGCGGCGAAGTTGGCATCGAAGTCGGCACTGATCACGGCGATCTCCTCACCACGTGGAGCGGAGGCGGCGGCTGTGCTCGGGAAGCTGGCCTCCGGTTCCGACCCGGTCTCGGTTGCAGGCCTGCTGTCCGAGGACGCCCACCGGTGGGACGTTGCCGGTCTCGCGGTCGCCGTCGCCCCCGAGTCCGGCGCCCCGGTCCCGGTGGTTTGGCTCGACGGCGAAACCTTGACCGACCCCGACGTGCTCCCGGTGCTCGGGCATTTGCTTGGGCCCGACGGCCCCGGCGTGCAGGCTCATGACGCCAAGCCGTTGATTCGTGCGCTGCTTCAGCACGACTGCGGTTTCGGCGGTCTCCGCCTCGACACCTCCTTGGCCGCCTATCTGCTCGATCCGGCCG
>JAOUGG010000141.1 GCA_029857855.1 Acidimicrobiia bacterium
ATGATGATTGACGTGCAGGACGCAACTTTCGAGGCCGAAGTGATTCAACGATCGATGACGACGCCCGTCGTGGTCGATCTCTGGGCGCCGTGGTGCGGCCCGTGCCGGACGCTCGGCCCCATGCTGGAGAAGGTCATCGGCGAGACCAAGGGCAAGGTCGTCCTGGCCAAGATCAACGTCGACGAGAACCCGGGCGCCTCGGCCGCATTCCAGGTGCAGTCGATTCCGGCCGTCTACGCCCTGAAGGACGGGCAGGTGGTCGACGGGTTCATCGGCGGGCAACCCGAACCGGCGATCCGGGAGTTCGTGGACAAGTTGCTCGGAGACGAACCGTCGAGCGAGCTGCACGCTCTGCTCGCGGCCGGCGACGAGGAGTCGCTCCGCAAGGCCGTTGAACTCGACGGTGACAGCGTGCAAGCGGTCGGTATGTTGGCGGCGCTTCTCCTGCAGTCGGACCGGGCGCCGGAGGCCGTCGAGGTGCTGGCGGCCGGCCCCGAAGATCCGATGCTGGGCCAGCTCCTGGCCCAGGCCCGGGAGCTCGCGATGCCGAGCGACGCCCAGAACGAGATCGAACAGAAGCTGGCCACGCTGCTCGAAAACGTCAAGGACAGCGATGACGACCGGGCCGAATTCCTGCAGCTGCTCGACGAACTGTCGGTCGGCAACCCCGAAGCCGTCGCCGACTGGCGGCGCAAACTCTCGACGCGCCTGTTCTAGGTTGTGGCCCCTCACGGGCCGGTTAGAGTGATCGTCGTCGCCACACCGACGCGGCGCTCGCTGCGGGCGCACCTTTCCCGGTCGTTGTCGTGGCACTCGGACCTGTCGGTCCCCATCCGTTCGATCGGCCGCCAGGCCCGAGCCGGGTGTCAACGCTTCCCCTCGCCATCGTTGTCGTGCCTGTCGGCGCGGATCGTCCCGTTTCGATCTCAACCGGCTGCACCAGAGGTCCCTGCGAGGCTGTCGTGGACCCGCTTGCCGAACGCCCCCATCCCCATGGCGATATCCAGGAACCGGCGCCGGATATCGGCCTGGTCGACCTCGTCGACCAGGCGCTTGTCCGCCTCGACGGTCTTCGTGACCGTCCACGACTGTCGTCGGCCGTCACGGCGCTGCTCGTCTTCACTCTGGCGGTCGGCTGGGGTCTGACCCGGTGGCGGGCGGTCGACCCGATCGACGACCGGATCCCCCGGGTCGACGAGATGGTCGCCGCCGACGTCGGCCTGATCGATCCGACCGGTAGCGCCGCCGGTGGCGACGCCGGTGGGCCGGAAGCGCTCGATCGTGCGTCGGCCGCCCCGTCGACGGCTCCGACTTCACAGCCAGACGTTTCGAGCTCGACCGAACCCGACGTCGATCTCGTCGTGCACGTCTCTGGGGCGGTGAGGACGGAGGGGTTGGTGGAGCTGACCGCCGGGTCGAGGTTGGCCGACGCCATCACCGCCGCCGGTGGGCCGACGGACACCGCTGACGTGCATCGGCTCAACCTGGCCACACCGCTCGTCGACGGGATGCACATCCGGGTGCCCGAGCTGGGGGAGGACGCCGCCGCAGCCGCCCGACCCCTGATCGAAACGGCCCAGACCCCTGCCGCATCCGGTGGCATCGGTGGCGCCGTCGGCGAGTCGAACGGGGCCGACGGCGGGCCGGTCAACATCAACCAGGCCGATGTCGTCGAGCTGCAGCGCCTCCCCGGGGTCGGCCCGGCCATCGCCGGAGCGATCGTCGCCTGGCGAGACGACAACGGCCCGTTCGACTCGATCGACGACCTCCTCGACGTGCCGGGAATCGGTCCGGCCAAGCTGGCGGCGATCGAGGATCAGGTGGTGGTGTGACCGCTCCAGGGCGTGAACCCGATGGCGACCACGAGCCGGCCCGGTTCGGCGGCGCCGCCGACGAGGCCCGCCTGGCGGTGCTCGCCGTCGTAGCCTGTGCCGGCACGTTCACCGGTCTGCGGCTTCCAACGCGGTCCGCCCTCATCGGCGCCGCGGCGCTCACCGCCGCCCTGGCAGGGATCGTGTTCATGCTGGCCAAGGGATTCAGAGCCACGTCGACGACGGGCCGGATGATCGCGGTGTTGATGATCGCGCTCGGTGTGACCTGCCTGCGGGGCGGACAGGCGGCCCGGGCCTACCGGCCGCTGGAGGCCCGGAGCCTGCGGGCCGAGGCGATCGTTCGGGGTGACCCCGAACCCATCGGTGTCGGCTGGCGGGCGGAGCTCCAACTCCGTTCCGGCGACCGAGTGGAGGCCACCGCTTTCGGTCGGGCCGGATTCGAACTCCGGCAGCTCGCGGTGGGCGACCGGGTTCTGGCCGTGGGCCGGGTCCGGCCGATCGGTGATCGACCGTGGTTGCGGGCCCGCCACATCGTGGGTCGGCTGACGCTCGATGACGTCGCCGTGACGGCGCCGGCGGCCGGGTTCGACCGGCTCGTCAACGAGCTGCGATCGGTCATCGTCGACGGAGCGGTCTCGTTCGATGATCGGGCACGGCCGTTGTACACCGGGCTCGTGATCGGCGACGATCGGTTCCAACCGCTCGCCCAGCAGGCTCAGTTTCGGGCTTCGGGGCTGACCCATCTCCTGGCTGTCTCGGGCCAGAACGTCGCCTTCGTGCTGCTCGTCGTCCGACCCGTCCTCCTGGCGTTCGGCCGCCGGACCCGCCTCGTGGCGATCGTGGGGATACTCATCCTGTTCGCGGCCATGACCCGGGCCGAACCCTCGGTCCTTCGAGCGTCCACCACCGCCGGTGTGGCCACCTGGGCACTGGTCACCGGACGGGCAGGCTCGGGATTACGAACGCTGTCGGTCGGCGTGGCCGGGCTGGTACTGGTCGATCCGTTCCTGCTCGACGTCGTCGGGTTCCAGCTGTCGGTCGCCGCTTCCGCCGGGATCGTCGTGGTGTCGCCGCTCGTTCTCGGTCGGCTGCCCGGGCCGATGCGGCGGCTGCCCGGCATGACGGCGGTTGGCCAGGCCCTCGCCGTGACCGTGGGCGCCCAGGCCGCAGTGGCCCCCCTTCTTATTCACCATTTCGGCCCGCTGCCGCTGGCGTCGATTCCGGCCAATCTGGTCGCCGGCTGGGCCGCCGGTGCCGTCATGACGCTCGGTCTGACCGTCGGGCCCATCAGCGGTCTGCTTCATCGAGCCCGATTCCCCGTCGCGGCCGAGCTGGTCCAGTGGCCGTCCAGATTGCTGGTCGGCTGGGTCGACGGCACGGCCCGCTGGGCCGCCGACCTCGACCTACCTCGCCTCGGCCTGCCGTCGCTGGCGGCGTTGGCAGTGCTGGGGATCCTCGTTGCGGTGCGTCCCCGCGGTCCGCTCGGGCGGGCCGTCGTCGTCGGAGCGACCGTGGCGGTCGGAGGCGTCCTGGCCGGCGCGATGAGCCACGTCCGGGACCGGCCGTCGATGATCGCGGACGGCGTGCTGCACATCCCGAGCGGGTCGGCCGATGGCGGTAGCGGTGGCGTCCTGGTGATCAGCGACCCGGCACCGTCGGCTGTCGACGCCGTGCTCGCGTCGGGGGTCGACCGGGTCGACGTCGTCGTCACCGAGCGAGGCGATGCCGTCTCCGCACGGATCGTGGGAGCAGTGATCGACGTTATCGACGCCGCCACCGTGCTGGCGCCACCGGATCATCGCATCCGTGGTGCCACCCGGGTGACCGAGCCGATGGTGGTATCGACGAGCTGGGGGTTGGTGACCGTCGAGCCCGAATCCACCGGTTCCGCCCTCATCGTGACCGTCCCCGCGATCGCCAAGCCCGACGGATGGCCCGACGGATGAGTTGCGGTTGGAGGTGGCGGCCCGGGCGACGGCGACTACCGTGAGCGTGTGCTTTTGGAGCTGGGGCCTCATCGGTTCGACATCACCCATCGTGCGCTCGTCATGGGCATCCTCAACCGGACGCCGGACAGCTTCTACGACGCCGGCAGCTACTGGGAGTTCGACGACTTTCTGCGCAAGGCCGAGCAGCTCGTCGATGACGGCGCGGACTTCCTCGATGTGGGCGGGGTCAAAGCCGGGCCCGGCGAGGAGGTCACCGAAGCCGAGGAACTGGAGCGGGTCGTCCCGGCGGTCGAGGCGCTGCGACGGCGTTTCGACGTTCCGCTGTCGGTCGACACCTGGCGCGCGTCGGTGTTGGAGGAGTCGATCCGGGCCGGGGCCAACGTCGGCAACGACATCAGCGGCTTCGCCGATCCCGAGTACCTTCCCGTGGCATCCCGAGGTGGGGCGTCGGTCGTCGCGACCCACATCCGGCTCGCCCCGCGAGTGCCCGATCCCGATCCGGTCTACGACGATCTGGTCGGCGACGTCGTCAAATTCCTGGCCGATCGGGCGGCCCGGGCCGAGTCATTCGGAATCGCCCGGCAGCGCATCGTCATCGACGCCGGCCTCGATCTCGGCAAGACCCCGGCCATGTCGCTCGAACTGCTGCATCGCTCCGATGCCCTCGCTGAGCTCGGCTACCCGGTGTTGCTCTCGGCCTCGAACAAACGGTTCCTCTTCGAACTGCTCGAAACCGACCGCTACGACATCGACTCCGGGACCACGGCGGCTCACGTGATCGGTGTCGCGCTGGGGTGCCGGATACTTCGCGCCCACGACGTTCAGGCCGGCCGGCGGGTCGCCGACCTCATGGCGGAGATCCTCGCCGCCGACGGTGACAAGGTTCGCTGATGGCCGTCATCGTCATCAAGGGTGACGACGACACACTCGTCGGCCAGGCGATCCAGGCCACGGTCAACGAGCTGGTGGGGGACGGCGACCGCACCCTCATGGTGGAGGAGCTGACTGAGGCCGTCTACCTCGGCGAAACCAACGAGGCCAGTCTGGCCGCGCTGATCAATGCCGCCCAGACGCTACCGTTCCTGACCGGTCGCCGGGTCGTCGTCGGTCGCAATCTCGGTCTGTTCTCCAAGCAGGCGGGCGTCGAGCCGCTCGTTCAGCTGCTCGACAACCTGCCCGACACCACCGATCTGGTGCTCGTGTGGGAGAAGGCTTCGTCGAGCCAGCGCCTGCCCGCCGTGCCCAAAACCCTCCAGGCCGCACTCCAGTCGGTCGGGGCCGAGACGGTCGACGCCGCCCCCAGCGGTCGCGGCCGGAAGGCGTTTCTCGACGAGCGGCTGGCCACCGCGCCGGTCCGTCTCGACGGGTCGGCCCGGAAGGCGATCGCCGACCGCCTTGGTGACGATCTCGGTCGGCTGGCGTCGATCTTCGAGACCCTCGTTTCGACGTTCGGCGTCGACACCCCGCTCAGCGCCGATGACGTGGCCCCGTTTCTCGGCACGGCGGCCGACGTCCCACCCTGGGAACTGACCGACGCCATCGATTCGGGTGACGTCGCCCTTGCGCTCGAGAAGCTGGACCGGATGGTGGTGGGTGGTGAGCGTCATCCGCTGCAGACCCTGGCCACGCTGCACAACCACTACCAGCGGGCGCTCAAACTCGACGGGGCTCCCGTGCTCGACGAACGGTCGGCCGCCGCATACCTCGGCATGACTGGATCGACGTTCCCGGCGAAGAAGGCGCTGTCGCTGTCGAAACGGCTCGGACCCCAACGACTGGCCCGGGCCGTGGGGCTCCTGGCTCAAAGCGATCTCGACCTGCGGGGCGCCACCGGCATCGACGGCAACACCGTGGTGACGATCCTCGTCGCCCGCCTGGCGCACCTCAGCCGGTCGGCGGCCAGATAACGGGAGCCGTCACCGGTCGGGCGACAGCGGGGCCCGACGCGAAAACTGCGGCCCGTGTGGAGCACGGAGGCCGCAGTTCGATGCCGGTCCGGCGGCAGCGGATGCTGCGGCCGGGTCGGGTTGTGGTCAGCTCTCGGAGGCGAGCTGACGGATGCGGGAGATCAGGCGGCTCTTGCGGCGGGCGGCGGCGTTCCTGTGGATGATGCCTTTGGCCGCGGCTTTGTCGATGCGCTTGATGGTGAGACGGAGCGCCTCGGTCTCGTGGTCGGTGCCGGCGGCGGCGATCGCCGCCTTCTCACGGGTGTTGATCTCGGACCGCATGGCGCGGTTGCGGAGCCGGCTCTTCTCGTTCTGGCGATTTCGCTTGATCTGGCTCTTGATGTTGGCCACGGAAAGTAAACCTCGTCTTCGGGGGCCTAGCGAGTAGGCATGCTGTGTTCGAACCGGCCTCGGGGGTTGAGACCTCTGGCTGAAGAGCCACGTAACGGACTCGCCAATGATAGCGGGCGATGGGAGCGGCCCAACCGACGGGCGTCACCGAATGTCCGGGACCGGGCGGGCGAGACGCTTCACCGGCGAAGCGGGTAGGTTTCAGTACAAGGTTCAGAACTCATGCCTCCAACGACCAAAGACAAGATCCGCACGGCCAGAATCCGAAATCTGGCCATCATCGCCCACATCGATCACGGCAAGTCGACCCTGGCCGACCGCCTGCTCGAGATCTGTGGTGCCGTCGAAGCCCGCGACATGCGGGACCAGTACCTCGACTCCATGGAGCTGGAGCGGGAACGGGGTATCACGATCAAGCTGCAGAGCGTGAAGCTCGAGTGGAAGGGCCACGTCATCAATCTGATCGACACCCCCGGTCACGTCGACTTCGGCTACGAGGTCTCGCGGTCCTTGGCCGCCTGCGAGG
>JAOUGG010000143.1 GCA_029857855.1 Acidimicrobiia bacterium
ATGGTGGTGACCAAGACATTCTCGAAAACCTGGGCCATGGCGGGGGCTCGCCTCGGATACCTCTTCGGGCCGTCGTGGCTCGTGGCCGACCTCGAGATGGTGGTGCTGCCGTATCACCTCGACAGCCTCAAGCAGGCCGCCGGCGTGGCCGCGCTGGCCCTGGTCGACGAGATGGAGGCCCGGGTCGCCCACATCGTCGAGGAGCGCGGTCGGATCGACGCCGAGTTGCGGCGGCTCGGCTGTGAGGTGTGGCCCTCCGGCGCGAACTTCGTGCTCTTCCGACCCGATCCCGGTGCCGATGCGGGCGCCGGACGAACGGTTTGGCAGCAGCTCGTCGATCGTTCGATCCTCGTCCGGGACACATCGAGCTGGGAGCGTCTCGACGGCTGTTTACGTGTGACGGTCGGAACATCCGCCGAAAACAGTCGGTTCCTCGCGGCCCTCGCTGACATACTTGACAACCGATGACCTCCGAACCGACACCTGAATCGACCGGCGAAACGCTGACCGCCACGCCCACTCCTACGCCCTCGATCGGCGGCCGTTCGGCCAAGCGGAGCCGCACGACGAAGGAGACCTCGATCGACGTCGCCCTCGACCTCGACGGCAGTGGCGTGACCGACGTGTCGACCGGCGTTCCCTTCTTCGACCACATGCTCGATCAGCTCGGCCGTCACGGAGGCTTCGACCTGACGGTCAAGGCCGTCGGCGATCTCGAGATCGATGCCCACCACACCATCGAGGACACCTCGATCGTGCTGGGGGAGGTCTTCGCGGAGGCCCTCGGCGACAAGGCCGGCGTTCGGCGGTTCGCCAGCGGCCTCTACCCACTCGACGAGGCGCTCGTCGAGGTGGCCCTCGATCTCTCCGGGCGGCCCTATTTCGAGTGGCACGTCGACATGCCGGAGGCGATCCCGCTCGGCAATCCGCCGTTCGACCCTCAGATGGCCGAGCACGCCGTCGGAAGCTTCGCCACCAGCGCAGGCATAACGCTGCACATCACGCTGAGGCGTGGTCGAAACGTGCACCACATCATCGAGGCGACGTTCAAGGGCCTCGCCCGTTCGCTGCGCGACGCCGTGAGGGTCGAAGGCTCCGCCATCCCCTCGACCAAGGGAACGCTGTGACCGACGACGTGTTCGGTGACGAAACGTCGACCGGCAACGGGCGACCGGGCGAAACCGGGTCCGATCGGCCCACGATCGCCGTGCTCGACTACGGCATCGGGAATCTGCGGTCGGCCCAGAAAGCGCTCCAGAAAGTCGGCGCCGATGCCCACCTGACGGCCGATCCCGGGTTGATCAAGTCGGCGGCCGGTGTGGTCCTCCCCGGCGTCGGCGCATTCGGCGCCTGCATGGACGCACTCCATGCGAGCGGCCTCGACGAGCAGGCACGGCTGGCCGTCGCCTCGGGTCGACCCTTCCTCGGAATCTGCGTCGGCATGCAGATGCTGTTCGACGGATCGGAGGAGTCGCCCGACGTACCCGGCCTCGGCCTCCTGCCCGGCATGATCGGTTGGCTGCCCGACACCGTCAAGCGGCCGCAGATGCAATGGAACCGGTTGACCGTGACGGTCGAGGCCGACACCGTGAGCCCCTTTGTCGCCCGCCTGCTCGACGGCCTCGACGGCTCGTGGATGTATTTCGTGCACAGCCTGGCCGCCGAGCCGGGCGACGATACCGTCGCCACCGTCGACTACGGCGGCCCCGTCGTGGCCGCCGTCGGTCGTGACAACATGTTCGCCACCCAGTTCCACCCGGAGAAGTCGGCTCGTCCCGGTCTTGCCCTGCTCGGTGCTTTCGTCGACGCCTGCCGCGGGGCGGCCGGCGGTGGCGGCGGCATCGGGTCGCCGGCCGACGCGTCGGCCCGGGTCTGAGCGGCTCCCGATCGACGAGGATCCAAACGATGAAACTGTTTCCCGCCATCGACCTCCGCGGCGGTGCGTGTGTCCGCCTGTACCAGGGTGACTACGACCGACAGACCGTCTACGGCGACGATCCGGTGGCCCAGGCCGAGGCGTTCGTGGCCGAGGGGGCCGAGGTGGTGCATGTGGTCGACCTCGACGCCGCGCTCACCGGCGAGCCTGTCAATCGAAGCGTCATCGCCCGGATCTGCGAGCAACTTTCGGTTCCGGTTCAGGTTGGCGGCGGGGTGCGGACCACGGAGGCGGCCGATGCCCTGTTCGGGGCCGGCGTCCATCGCGTGGTCATCGGCACGGCAGCCCTGGAGAACCCGCAGCTGGTGGCGGACGTGGTCGCCGCCGGTGGCCGGGTCGCCGTCGGCATCGATGCCCGTGGCGACGAGGTGGCCACCCATGGTTGGACCGAGCGCACCGGCCGGACGGTGACCGAACTGGCCGACCAGTTCGCCGAAACCGGTGTCGAGGCGCTCGTCGTCACCGAGATCTCCCGCGACGGAACGCTGGAGGGGCCGGATGAGGCCGGACTCCGGGCTCTGCTGGCCGCCACGTCCATTCCCGTCGTGGCCTCGGGCGGAGTCGGATCGCTCGAGCACCTCCGGTCTCTGGCCGCCGTCACCGTTGCGGGATCCGACGGCGAGGTTCGCCGGTTCGAGGGAGCCATCGTCGGCCGCGCCCTCTACGAGAACAAGTTCACTGTTTCCGAGGCCCGCCGAGTCATCGCCGAGGTGGCGGCGACAGCGGGGACGGAGACGCAGGAAGGTGGAGCATCATGAGAGCGATCCGGGTCATTCCGTGTCTCGACGTGGCCGATGGGCGGGTGGTCAAGGGCGTCAACTTCGTCAACCTACGAGACGCCGGCGATCCGGTCGAGCTGGCCGCGATGTACGATCGCCAGGGGGCCGACGAGCTCGTCTTCCTCGACATCGGGGCCAGTCACGAGAGGCGGGAGACCACCGTGGCGATGGCCGCCGCGGTGGCCGAGCAGGTCTTCATCCCCTTCACCATCGGCGGTGGTGTGCGTTCCGTCGACGACGCCCGGAAACTGCTGCGGGCCGGGGCCGACAAGGTCTCCGTCAACTCCGCCGCGGTCGCCCGACCGGCGCTGGTGGCCGAGATCGCCGCAGAGTTCGGCTCCCAGTGCTGCGTGGTGGCCATCGACGGCCGGCGACGCACCGAGGCGTCGACCGCCGATGCCGGGGCCCTGCCGTCCGGCTTCGAGGTCTACGTGCACGGCGGCCGGACCCCGACCGGGCTCGATGTGGTCGAGTGGGCCCGACGGGTCGTGGAGCTCGGGGCCGGGGAGATCCTGATAACCTCGATGGACCGCGACGGCACCGGCGACGGGTTCGATCACGAAATGACCAGGGCGGTGGCTGATGCCGTGTCCGTTCCGGTGATCGCCTCCGGCGGTGTCGGAGGCATACATCATCTGGCCCCGGGGGTGACCGAGGGCGGAGCCGACGCCGTCCTGGCCGCCACCATCTTTCACTTCGGGCAGGCCACCATCGCCGATGCCAAGAAGGCGTTGCTGGCGGCCGGTCTCGAGGTCCGTCCCGTCGGTCAGTAGTCCGACAGCGCGTCGACGACGGCTTCGGCCTCGGCGCTAAGCCTCGCCGACGCGCTGGCCAGGAAATGATCCTCGCCCGGCAGCGGGATGACGGTCGTGGCCTCCCAGTCCCTGGTGAGCCGTTCGACGTCGGCGGCCGCCGTGAAGTCGTCGGCGGTGCCGGTCACGATGACGGTGGGCCGGGGGTCGCGGGCCGCCGGTGGCGGGGCGGTGTCGCCAATTGCGAGTGGCGGGGCCACGGCGAACCAGCCGCTGATACCGGGATGGTCGACCGACAGCGCAACCCGTGCTCCGAACGAGTAGCCGGCGAGCAGCACCGGTACGGGCCCGGCGGCTGCTTGCTGTGCAGCCGCCGCGCGGTCGGCCCGCTCGTAGCGGCTGGTGACGGTTTCGATGGCGGCGATGACGTCGAGCCGTTCGTCGCGACCGCCGCCATGGCGGCCCTCCGATCCCGATGTGCCCCGAAAGTTGAACCGGATCGTCGGGACGCCGAGTGTCGCAAGAGTCGAGAAGAGGCCGCTGACGACGTGGTTGTACATGTTGCCACCGTGCAGCGGGTGGGGATGGCAGACCACGGCGACGGCCCTGGGCCTGCCACGTCCGGACGGATCATCGGCGGTCGCTCCGACATCGAGCAGTTCCGCCCGCAGACCCAACCCGTCCGAGGTGTGGATGGCGAGTCGCTCGACGTCGGAGAGTGGATTGGACATGGTTCGGATCGGCCTCCGCCGGACGCTTCGAGGTTCGAAGATCGGCCGACAACCACGGTATCTTGGACCGGTGATGAGCAACGCTGATGACGAGAAGGTCAACGCACTGACCGACGAGGAGGCCCTCAAGTCACCCGCCGACGGCCTCGACGCGGCGACCCCGGAGTCGTCATCGGTCGACACCGACGAGGCCGCCCCCGGTGAGAATCCGGAGTCGGCTGCCACTTCGAACCCGACCTCGGACCCGACCCCGGGCTCGTCGAAACGGCCGAGTAGGGCCGGTGAAGGGCTGCCGATCAAGATGATGCACGATCGCATCCTGGTTCAGCTCGAAGGTCCCGACGGCGACCGCAAGTCGTCGGGCGGCATCCTCATTCCGGCCACCGCTCAGGTCGGCAAACGATTGACGTGGGCCGAGATCGTGGCGGCGGGGCCGAGCGTGCGGTCGATGGAAATCGGTGACCGGGTCCTGTTCAATCCCGAAGACCGCTACGAGGTCGAGGTCGGTGGCAAGGACTACATCATCCTGCGCGAGCGCGATGTGCACGCCGTCGCCGCCGAACGGCTCGACGACTCGCCGATGGGTCTCTACCTCTAACCCAATCTGCCAGCCAACCTGTGGCTCGACGACTCGCCGATGGGTCTCTACCTCCAGCCCGAGGTCCGGTCGGCTGCCGGTCCGGTCGGCTCGAGGATTCAGTAGCCTCGGAGTCATGTCTGAAGCCAATGGTCCAGCCTCCACCGCCGATACCCAAGGTCTCGTCATCGAGCCGACGGCCGAGCAGTTGGCCGACGTCTCCTACGATGCCAACGGCCTCGTTCCCGCCATCGTGCAGGACGTCGAGACCGGCGCGGTGCTGATGATGGCGTGGATGAACGCCGAGACACTGCAGCTTTCGCTGGCCGAGGGCCGCACCGTCTTCTGGAGCCGGTCCCGGTCTGAGGTGTGGCGCAAGGGCGACAGGTCCGGTGACCGTCAGTGGATCCAGCAGGCCTCCTACGACTGTGACGCCGACACCCTGTTGTTCCGCGTGCGGCAGGAGGGGGCGGGAGCGTGCCACACCGGCGAGTACTCCTGCTTCTTCCGCGACTTCGGCGCGTGATCGCCCGATGACAACCACTCGTTCGGAGTTTCACGAGCTGGCCCGAACCTATCGGGCCATCCCGGTTCACCGCCAGCTGCTCGCCGATCTGACCACGCCGGTCGCGGCGTTCATGCGATGCGTGGGCGATGAAGCCGGATTCTGCCTGGAATCGGTCGACAACGGCGAGCGGTGGAGCCGTTTCAGCTTCGTCGGTCGTCGGCCCCACGCCACCCTGGTGGCCCGCGGTCGCAACGTCGAGATCACCGGCGACCTGCCCGACGACGATCTGCCGATCGACCAGGGCATTCTCGCGCCGCTCGAGCTGCTGCTCGAACGGTACCGGGCCCCTGAACTGACCGATCTTCCCCCACTCGTCGCGGGCCTCGTCGGCTACCTGGGCTACGACGTGATCCGGGAGATCGAGAAGATTCCGGAGACGACCGTCGACGACACCGGATACCCGGACGCCATCATCGACGTGATCGGCGAGCTGGCCGTGTTCGACCACTGGCGTCAGCGGGTCACGCTGGTGGCCGTGGCCCTGCTCGGCCCGTCACCGTCGCTCGCCGAGATCGACGCCGCCTACGACGAAGCCGTCGCCCGCCTCGATCGGCTCGCCAGCGACGGCGCCCGTCCAATCGACGAACCGATGGTCCGACCGCCGAACGAGTCGGAGGAGGTGCAGGAGGCCGACGTCGAGGCGCTGGCCGTGGCCGAGTCGTTGTCGGCCGGCCTCTACGAGAAATCGGTCGAAGCGGCCAAGGAGTACATCCGGGCCGGCGACATCTTCCAGGTGGTACTGGCCAAACGCTTCTCGTTCGACCTCGACGCCGATCCGATCGACGTCTACCGGGTCCTGCGCCAGATCAACCCGAGCCCCTACATGTATTTCATCCGCCGCCCGGAACTGACCCTCGTCGGTTGCTCACCGGAGCCGCTGGTCCAGGTCCAGGAGGGCCGGGTCATCTCCCGCCCGATCGCCGGCACCCGGCGGCGCGGTCGCACGGAACAGCACGACCGCATGATGGCGGCCGAGCTGGCCGAGGATCCGAAGGAGCGGGCCGAACACGTGATGCTGGTCGACCTGGCCCGTAATGATCTCGGTCGAGTCGTCGAGTTCGGTTCACTGACCGTCGACGAGATGATGACGCTCGAGCGCTACAGCCACGTGATGCACCTCACCTCGGAGGTGTCGGGCGAGCTGACGGCCGGGAAGTCGGTGATCGACGTCCTGCGGGCGACGATGCCGGCCGGAACCGTATCCGGCGCACCCAAGGTACGAGCCATGGAGATCAT
>JAOUGG010000927.1 GCA_029857855.1 Acidimicrobiia bacterium
CGTGGCCATCACCGAGGGCGTACCGGCCCACGACGAGGCCTACTTCTACAACAAATTGAAGAACGACTACCCGAATACCCGGCTGCTCGGCCCGAACTGCCCCGGCATCATCAGCCCCGGCAAGTGCAACATCGGTATCACCGCCGGTCACATCGCCAAGGCGGGCGGCCCCGTCGGCATCGTCAGCCGCTCCGGCACGCTGACCTACCAGGCGCTGTACGAGCTGAAGCAGAAGGAAATCGGGGTGACCACCTGCGTCGGCATCGGCGGCGACCCGGTCCCCGGCACGACCTTCATCGATTGTCTGAAGGCGTTCGAAGCCGACCCGGAGACCAAGGCCGTGATGATGATCGGCGAGATCGGCGGGTCGGCCGAAGAGGAGGCCGCCGAGTTCATCAAGTCGTCGATGACGAAGCCGGTGTCGTCCTACATCGCCGGGGTCACAGCACCTCCGGGGAAGAAGATGGGCCACGCCGGCGCCATCGTCTCCGGCGGCAAGGGCACGGCCCAGGCCAAGATGGACGCCCTGGCCGACGCAGGCGTCAAGGTGGGCCACAACCCCACCGAGGCGGGCGAACTCATGGCCGAGATCGTCGCCTCCCTGTAGCGAACCGGCCAGCTCGGCGGTGCCCCGCCCTCGGGGCGCCTCCCGAGGCAGTTCTCGACCACATCGTCGGGCTCAACCCGGCCGAGCAGGCAAAGTGTCGCTGCGGGATTCAGCGTGCGGATCCCGTCGACCTCGGTGACGTCGCGGCCGAGTTCGACGGCGGCGGCCTGGTGTTGACGAACGCCCGACCTGACCCGGCACCCGGAGGTGCCCCGAGCGCTGTGATGGACCAGACGCGGAAACTCAGGCCCGAACCGCGCGATATCGCGCGGTTCTGCTTCGCTTCAACGGGCGGGCCCGGAGTCAGGCGAGGTGGCCGGGGTCAGGAGAGGTGGGAGGTTTCGAGGTCGGCGCCGCCCAGGTGGCGGGCGTAGAACTCGTGGATGATCTCGAACCGCTCGACCCGGTGCCGGGGCTGGCCGCTGCGGCTGAGTTCGTGGTTCTCGGCGGGGAAACGCACGAGAATCGACGAGCCGCCCTTCGCCTTGTTGCGGTGGATGGTGGCGTGCAGGCGCTCGGCCTGTTCGATCGGGCACCGCCAGTCCTCCTCGGAATGCAGGACCAGGGTCGGCACCGAGATGGTGTGGGCGTAGGTCAGCGGTGACTGACGCAGGATCTTGTCGGGGTCGTCATCGATCGAGGCGCCGAGGTAGCGGGTGACGAAGCTGTGGCCGATGTCGCTGGTGCCGGTCATCGAAACGAAGTCGACCACCGACCGCTCCACCAACCCGGCCTTGTATCGGCCGGCGCCGTCATGGCCGAGGGCCCAGCAGGTCATGAAGCCGCCGTAGCTGCCTCCGCCGATGCCGATTCGCTCGGCATCGACCTCGGGCAGCTCGGCCAGATGGCCGGTGATGGCCTGCACGTCCTGCCAGTCGCGGTTGCCGAAGTTGGCGATGATGTCGCGGGCCCAGGCCTCGCCGTAGCCGTCGGATCCGCGGGGGTTGCCGCCGATCACCACGTAGCCGAGAGCGGCTGCGATCTGGAACTCGTCGAAGAAGAAGTGGCCGTACTGGAACATCGGTCCGCCGTGCACGTACACCAGGCCGGGCCGAAGGGTCCCGGTGTCGGGGGCGGAGGCCGGCGGTCGGGTGACGAAGGCCTCGACCACCGTGCCGTCGGCCGAGGTCACCGCCACCGCCTCCGGTTCGACGAGGTCGAGCTCCGACAGCAGCTCCTCGTTGAGCGTGACCAGGCGGATTGCGGCACCGCCGGCACCCCCATCGATCCGATACAGCTCGGCCGGGCGTACGGCCGAGGTGATGGCCGCCACCACCGTCGTCCCGGTCGAATCGGCGGCGAAGGCCACTACCGTCGAGTCGTCCTCGTACACCACCGTGCGGCTGCCGTCGCCGCCCTGACCGGTCGAGTAGCGGTCGATGGCCACCCGACCCCGGCGTGGTCCGACGGCCAGGATCCCGCCGTCGACCGCCGCGCCGGTTGACGGACCAACCGTGATGTTGACGTCGTCGAAGGCGACCTCGGTCGGCGCCTCCGGCACCGACGGGT
>JAOUGG010000144.1 GCA_029857855.1 Acidimicrobiia bacterium
CGAGGGGCTCGAGCTGCGGTCGATCGGCCCGGCGTTCATGGGTGGGCGGATCGCCGATGTCGCCGTCGATCCCCGGCGCCCGTCCACCTGGTATGTGGCCGCCGGCTCGGGTGGCGTGTGGAAGACGACGAACGCCGGCACCACCTGGACGCCGATCTTCGACGACCAGCCCTCGTTCTCGATCGGCTGTGTGACCCTCGACCCGTCGCGCCCCGACACCGTGTGGGTCGGCACCGGGGAGGCTGTGAGCGGCCGTCACGTCGCCTGGGGATCCGGCGTGTACCGGAGCCGCAACGGCGGCGCCACCTGGGACCAGATGGGTCTCGAACACTCCGAGCACATCGGCGCCGTCCTCGTCGACCCCCGCAACGGCGACACTGTGTTCGTGGCGGCCGAGGGGCCGCTGTGGTCCCCCGGTGGCGACCGGGGCGTCTACAAGACGACCGACGGCGGCACCACCTGGACCGCGGTGCTGCGGATCGACGACGACACCGGCGTCACCAAACTGGCCTTCGCCCCCGACGACCCCGACACCGTCTACGCCGCCGCCTACCAGCGCCGCCGCCACGTCGCCACCTTCCTCGGCGGCGGTCCCGGCTCCGGGATCCACAAGTCGACCGACGGCGGCGCGACCTGGCGCCGGATCACCCAGGGCCTGCCGAAAGGTGACATGGGCAAGATCGGGTTGGCGGTCACCCCCGCCGATCCCGACCGGGTCTACGCCACCGTCGAAGCCGACGAGGACGAACGGGGCTTCTACCGCTCCGACGACCGGGGCGAGAGCTGGACCAAGCGCAACAGCTACATTTCCAGCGGCACCGGACCGCACTACTACCAGGAGATCTTCGCCTCTCCGGTCGATCCCGACCGGGTCTACCAGGTCGACGTCTTCCTTCACGTGACCCGCGACGGCGGCAAGAACTTCAGCCATCTCGAGTCGGGCACCACCAAACACTCCGACAACCACGTCGTGTGGATCGACCCGACCGACGGCGACCACCTCCTCGTCGGCACCGACGCAGGACTCTACGAGACCTTCGACGAAGGCTCGACCTTCCGCCACTTCGGAAACCTCCCGATCTCGCAGTTCTACCGGATCGCCGTCGACAACTCCCTGCCCTTCACCAACGTCCTGGCCGGCGCCCAGGATCTGGGCACCCTCTACGGCCCGACCCGCACCACCAACGTCGACGGCGTCCGCAATCACGACTGGACCGTGCCGCTCGGCGCGGATGGCTACCACACCGCGTTCGATCCCGACGACCCCGACATCGGCTACCTCGAGTGGCAGGTGGGCAACGTCGTCCGCCACAACCGACGCACCGGCGAGCTCGTCGACATCAAACCCCTGCCCGGCCCCGACGATCCGCCCGAGCGGTGGAACTGGGACTGCCCGATCGTGGTCAGCGCGCACGACCCGGCCCGCCTGTACGTCGCCTCCCAGCGGGTCTGGCGGTCCGACGACCGGGGCGACTCGTGGACGCCGATCAGCGGCGACCTCACCACCAACCGGAACCGCTACGAGCTGGCGTCGTTCGGCGCCGTGCCCAGCGTCGACTCGCTGTACGACCACATGGCCATGTCGCTCTACTCCACGATCAGCTGCCTCGGCGAGTCGCCGGTCGTCGACGGTCTGCTCTACGCCGGCACCGACGACGGCCTCGTCCACGTGACCGACGATGGCGGCGGAACCTGGCGGACGGCGGGGCGGCCAGCCGGGCTGCCCGACGACTCGTTCGTCAACGCCGTCCGACCCTCACAACACGATGGGGACATCGTGTTCCTCGCCGCCGACGATCACAAGCACGGCGACTTCGCCCCCTACCTGTTCCGCAGCGACGACCGGGGCGCCACGTGGCGCTCGATCCGGGGCGAGGGTTCCGGGGCGCTGCCCGACGGTGTGATCGTCTGGGCGGTCGAGCAGGATCACGTCAACCCCGAGCTGTTGTTCGCCGGTGCCGAGAACGGGCTGTGGGTCACGGTCGACGGCGGCGGGAATTGGCACCGGCTGTCGGGCGGCGTACCGACCATCTCGTTCCGCGACCTCGCCCTCCAGCGCCGCGACGACGACCTGATCGGCGCCACCTTCGGTCGGGGCGTCTACGTGCTCGACGACTACGGGCCGCTGCGTTCGTTGACCGAGGAGCGGTTGTCGGGTCACGGCGCGGCTTACAGCGCTGGTCACGGCGAGCGCGACGGCGCAGGCGACGGCGAGATCGACGGCGACGGCGCGGGCGGCGCCTTGCTGTTCCCCGTGCGTGACGCCTGGTGGTATGTGCCCCGTCTGACCGCCCAGGCCGTCGGCCAGCCGACGCTCGGTTCGAGTGCGTTCCGAGCCCCGAACCCCGATCATGGGGCGCTCGTGACCTATCACCTGCCGGACGACGTGATCGGTCCGAAGAAGGCCCGCCGCAAACAGGAGAAGGCGCAGGTCAAAGGCGCCGGCTCGGGTCCGTTCGACGTGCCCGTTCCCGATCTCGACACCCTGTGGGACGAACGGGTGACCGCCGATCCGGCCGTCGTCGTCACCATCCGCGACGTCGACGACGCGCCGGTGGCGATGGTGGCCGGCGGCACCAAGGCGGGGCTTCATCGACTCACCTGGAATCTCCGGCGGCCGCCCGTCCATCCGATTCCCTGGGAGAAGCCGGCGTTCAAGGAGCCGTGGGATCGTGATCCCGAGGGCCCCCTCGTCGCACCGGGGCGGTACTCCGCCGAGGTCGCCGTGGTCTCGGCCGACGGCTACGAGCCGGTCACGGGCCGGGAGTGGTTCGAGGTGAAGCCGGTGCCGGCGCTGTCGGAAGCAGCCGAGTCGGCCGACTCGGCCGAGCAACGGGATGCGGTGGCGGCGTTCTCCGACCGCATCGCCGTACTCGGTCGGGCCGTGCTCGGTGCGGGGAACGACGTCGACGCCACCCGCGATCGGATCAAACACGTTCGGACCACCATCCGGCGAACCCCGCCGGCCGACCCGGAACTCGTCGCTCGCCTGGAGGCGGTGCACCGCAACGTCGAGCAGCTCGATCGGGAGCTGAAGGGTGACCCGGTGCGGGAGCGTCTGTCGGAAGCCGACACGCCGGGTATCACCGAGCTGGTCGGGCGAACCGCCGACTTCGTCTGGTCGACGACCGGGCCCGCCACCGCCACCCAACGAGGCGCCATCGAACGGGCCGAGGCGCCGTTCGGGCTGTGGCGGGAGCGGTTCGACGCCGCCGTCGCCGACCTCGACGCCCTGGTCGCCGACCTCGACGCCGCGGGCGGAACCTGGACCCGGCGCTGAACCGTGGGCCGCCCGTTTCTCCGGACTTTGTGCCTCCGGCGACCCGTTTGAGGGTCGTCCCGGGCACAAGGTTCCGCTCGGTCTATTCGGTGAAATAGCCGCCGTCGGGGTGGAGGATCTCACCGGTCATGTAGCTCGACTCGTCCGAGGCCAGAAACAGCGCCGCATTGGCGATGTCGAGGGGCTGACCCATGCGGCCAAGCGGGATCTGACCCATCAGTGCATCCTTCACCTCGGCGAAGTCGTCGACCATGGTCGTCATGTTGGTGGCGATGAAGCCCGGGCCGATGGCGTTGACCCGAATTCCGGCCGGGGCGAGTTCTCGGGCCGCCTTCTTGGTCAGCATCCAGACCCCTGCCTTCGACACCGTGTAGGCGACCGGACCGGCGTCGGGATGCTTGGCAGCGATCGAGGCGATCGTGATGCAGCGACCGGCGATCCCGAGATCGATCATGCGGCGTCCACAGGCCTGGAGGGCGAGGAAGGTGCCGGTCAGGTTGACGTCGATGACCCGCTGCCAATCGTCGAGCTCGACGGCGCAGAACGCCATGCCGGGCTGGTCGGCATGGTCGAATCGCCGGCGCAACATCTTGCGGTCGGCCTCGACATCGCCGCTCACGTAGCCGCCGTGGGTGATTCCGGCCGCGGTCATCACAACGTCGATCCGCCCGAACCGCTCGACCGCAGCGTCGGCCATGGCCTCGTTCAGCTCCCGGCTGGCGGCGTCCAGCTGAACGAAGATCGCCTGCCGCCCCAACGCCTCGACGGCCGCGACCGTCTCCGCCGCCGGTTCGGCCAGAACGTCGGCGACCACGATGTCGGCCCCCTCCTCGGCGAACCGGATCGCCGTGGCCCGGCCGATGCCGTTGGCTCCCCCGGTGATCACCGCAACCTGATTCTCCAGCCTCATAGCTGCCTCCGTGTCGTCGACCAGCGCCAATCCCGGTCATCGGTCGCAGCCGAATCTAGTGCACTTCGGATCTGCTAGGACGTCCGCAGCCACGGCGGCGGCTCGAAGCCGTGCTCGGCGTAGCGGGTGCGCAGCCGGCGGTTGTTCCCGTTCGTCGCATCTTCGAAGCCGAGGAATCGAAGCGCAACGCCGCCCATGAACCCGTCGGCGAGATCGGGGAAGTCGGACCCGAAGGCATCTCGAAACCGGACGAGGAAGTCCTCGTAGGATCGGTGCGTGGCGACCATGAACCAATCGGTGCCGAACATCAGTCGCTCACCGATCTTCGTCGGACCGGTACGTACGGGATCGAAGAGTTCGGCCAGGTAGTCGACCGATTCGTCGAGATCTTCGACCTTGTGGTTGCCGAGATCGGTGTAGAGGTGATCGAAGTCGTTGGTCATTCCGCAGATGATCTTCGGCCAATCATGATCCCGGGCACTCCAACCGAAGTGGCCGAGGTTCAGGTGAAGACCGGGATGGGCCTCCAGTACCCGACGCCAGAGATCGGGGTGGGAGAACTGTTTGAAGACAGGGTCGGCGTAGTTGCTCGGATTGCAGTGGGCCGTGACTGGCACCTGCTCCCGCTCGCACCAGGTGAACAAACCGTCGAGCACGTCGTCGACGGCTTGCGCCTCGGCGCCGGTCATCGGCGGCGGGGGGTCTTCGGCATTCCCGCTCGGCCGAAAGCCCATCGGTGGATACAGCTTCACGCCGACGAACCCGAAGCTCTCGACAGCCATTCGGGCGTACCGGAGTGCGTCGGGACGCCGAGGGTCGAACCCGACGAACGGGTGGACGGCTGCCGCGAGATCGCCTCTCATCGACAGCCGGCTGATCTTCTCCTGGAGGTCCAGCTGCACCACCGTCGGCGTGGTCGGCTCGTCGCCGAGGCCCTGGAAGTCGACCAGCATCGGGGTGAACAACGCCACGTCGGGATAGGTGCTGATCATCAGCGACGTGAGGTCGTAGCGAGGCTTGCCGAACAGCGCCGCCCACTTCAGATAGCGCTTGACGTCGGCGAATCGGTCGCCAAAACCTTCGAGCCCGGGTTTGCCCGAGCCCGGGCCGCCGAGTTCGACCTCCGCCCGAACCAGGTCGGCGGTCTCGGTCTCGTCGAACCCGGCGAGGATCTCAGCGACGTCGCGCTCCAGCTCGGCTTCGAGAACCTCCGCAGGAGGCGGGCCGATCGATTCGAGGCCGCCGTGGGGTTTGGCCAGTCGACGATCGAGATCCCGGTTCTCTCGCGTGGCATCGGTCGCCGCGTCCTGAACGACCTTGTCGATGGCCTTGGCCAGCACCCTGGCCAAAGCGACCTTGTTGCCTGCGACCTTGTCGACGAAGCCCCGAACGGGCAGGTCGTCGGCGTTGAACGTGTGACAGTGGATGTCGACGACGGTCATGGGGTTCTCCTCGGGTCATCCCACACTACTTCCGACACCGAATGGGAGGCAGCAGCTCCACGCCCGGGACTACACTCGCGGGAGCGGACTGAAGACGAGGGGATCATGCAGCTTCACGAACTGTTACGCAGTTGTTTCGCCAATCCCGATGAACTACGCATCTTCCTCTCCGAGGAGTTCGGTCAGACGGGGCGGGACGTGTGGGACCTGACCGACGGCGCCTGGCTGACGCGGGCGTTCGACATCGCCACGGCCTTGGAGGGAAAAGGTGTCATCGACCGCCAGTTCTTCGAGCGACTCGTCGTGGAACTCCCGAAACGAGCCGACGACATCTCGGCCTGCTGCTGGACCACCACCGGCCAGCCGTTGACCTACGTGGCAGGCGACGCCCCGCCGGCCGAGACCTTTCCATGGTCGGCCTACGAGAAGGGGATGGCCCCGAGCCTCCTACGTTTCTTGCGCCATGCGGCCTACGACGCCCGCAGCCGGGGCTATGCCACCATCTCGACCTCCGAAATCGTTCGGGTGTACCTGGCCGAACAGCCGTGGGTACGGGCGACGCTCGGTGCCGACGACGAGGACCTGAGCGAGCTCGACGGCGAGGCGGATCCATTCGACGACAAACTCGGCGCCTCATTTTGCGTCAGCAAGACGGTGCACGGCCTGGCCGAGAATTGCGTGCTCCCGCGGCGGTTCGACGAGCACGACGTCTTTCTCGACCTGATGCGGTTCGGCAACGGCAACTCGGTTCGCCGCTTGGCGTCGAGTGGGGTCGGTCGTGACCAGCTGAACCAGTTGTCACGTCAACTGGGTATCGGCCGGGTGACCCGTCACGCCGTGCTCGATTGATCAGGCCAACCGACGACAGGCCCTCGATCCTCGCCTAGCAGTCCTCCAGCGACTTGAAGTACTCAGCGCAGCCCGGCGCCCC